>NZ_JBYTAH010000016.1:0-66699 GCF_058787975.1 Cupriavidus sp. FW305-26 | reverse complement strand
TGCGCCAGCGGTGCGGCCAGTCCGAGCAGGCAGCCAGCAAACGCGGCTGCGTGCCTAAAAATGCGGAACATCATGGAATTGCCCTCATATAGACGGGAAAAAGCGATCCGCATTGTCGCACAGGAAGCACGCATCCCGGGCGCGTTTGCATGCCGGGGTGCGTGCAGGTGGCGACTTTTCAGTCGTGCAGGCGGCGCCAGGCCACCAGGTCCTCGATGGTCAGCACCGGTAGCTGGTACATCTCGGCAAAGGCCAGCGCCTCCGGCCGGCGTGCCATGGTGCCGTCGGGGTTCATCAGCTCGCACAGCACCGCGGCCGGTGACAGGCCTGCCATGCGGGCCAGGTCGACCGAACCCTCGGTATGGCCGCGGCGCACCAGCACCCCGCCGTCGCGCGCCACCAGCGGAAACACATGGCCGGGGCTGACCACAGCATCGGTGCCCGCATCCCCGGCAATGGCAGCGCGGATGGTGGTGATGCGGTCGGCGGCGCTGACACCCGTGCCGACACCTTCGCGGGCTTCGATCGATACCGTGAAGGCGGTGCCATACTGGCTGCGGTTGTGCTCGACCATCGGCCGCAGGCCGAGGCTGCGCACCTTGTCCTCGGTCAGGCACAGGCAGACGATGCCGCTGCATTCGCGGATCATCATCGCCATATTGGCATTCGTCAGGCGTTCCGCGGCCAGAATCAGGTCGGCCTCGTTCTCGCGGTCGTCATCGTCGAGCAGCACGACCGGACGGCCTTCGCGCATGGCGTCCAGCGCCTGCGCGATGCGCGCGGCCAGGGAACGGGGGGCGGCATCGGCGGCAAGATCCGCGGACACCTCGGGTGCAACAGCTTCGGTGGAAAGGCTAGGCATGAAACGCTCCTTGTTCAGCATCAATGGGCGTTCCAGGGGAAGGATCAACGGAGTTGCAGCGCCGCACGCCGCGCCTGAAGCGCACGCACGAACAGCCGCGCCCTGCGCGCGGCGCAAGGCAACAGCGAACCGCAAGGCTCGGGCAAGGCGCCGGGCCGCGCGGGCAAGCTCCGCCCATCTTCTTTCATCCGGACTATGACCGTCGGCCCTGGCCTCTCACCAGGTCTGCTGACCTCGCACGGGAATGCGAGCGCTCGCGGGCTCGCCGGACACGCACTGCGCGCCGCGGCATACCGCCGGTGGGGACTTTCACCCCGCCCTGAAGACGTAACGAACCGGCGCGGCCTTGTAGCCGGCGCCGGCGCGCGAATGTTAGCACGATTATTTTTTTCTTTGTCCCGACGCAGAGCGCCGGACGGGCGCTCGACCACGCTTGAACAAATCCGACCATCGCAACGTGGCCTCGCGTGTACTACAAATAAGGCAGGGAGGCAGCGCATGTGCAAGCTGGCGCCCGCCGTGGCGGCCGGCTCATGCCTTGCCGGACAACAACGCAGCACCTCTTCATCCGTGCTTCCCATGCGCCGACACGAACCAGAAGCCAGACAAGACCGCCGTGTGAGTTGTTCCTCGTTCCATCCACCCCCGCCCTGCCGACATGCGTGGCAACAGCGGGTGCGCCGCACCGTCGCCGCGGGCCTGCTTGCCCTGTCCTTGTGCCTGGCAGCGACGGCACGCGCCGCGCCTGCCGTGCAGCTTGGCTACGGCTTCGACGATGGCCACGACGTGCAGAAGGCGGAGGTCGCCATGTTGTGGGATTCGGGCTTTGCGTGGGGCAATCCGCAAGGCTGGCAGGTCGACCTGCAATGGGAGGTCAACATTGCGCGCTGGCGCAGCAGCAGCGACAACCAGCCCAACGACCTATGGGAGTTTGGTGCCTCGCCGGTGGTGCGGATCGCATGGTGGCGCCACACCTGGGTGCCCTTCCTCGAACTGTCGGTCGGGCCGCGCCTGCTGACCAGCACGCACACCTCGGCCAACCACGACATTTCCACCGCCTTCCAGTTCTCGGAGTACGCCGGGATCGGCTTGACGGTGGGCAAGGACCGGCGCTTTGCCGCGGGCTACCGGTTCCAGCACCTGTCCAATGGCGGCATCAAGGACCCCAATCCCGGCACTACCTTCCACGTCATTTACCTGCGCTACCGCTTCTGACAGCGGCCGCTGCAGCCCCGGCCTGCGCTTCAAACAAGGTGCGGGTGGCGTCGTCAGCCGGGAAGAAGCACTCGATGCGCAGCTCCTGCAGCGTGATGTCCTGTGGAATGCCGAGCGTGGTCAGGGTCGAGAACAGCGACGCGCGGAACGCGCCCGCATGCAGCACCACCGGCAGCAATGGCGCCGGCGGGCCATCGGTGCCGTCGTCCTCGGGCAGCAGCGCGCCGCCCGGCCCGACCATGTCAGGATGCCAGGCGGCGATGCGCCCGAAGATCTCGCGCGCGGTCTGGTCGTGGGCCTGCACCTGCAGCTCCTGCCACACGCGCCGCAACAGGTAGCGCCCGACCTGGCGCGCGTTCTCGATCACCGGCCACAGGCCCTCCGGATCAAACACGGTCAGCATCAGGTTGATCCTGTGGCTGCCTTCCGTGAGCGATGCCGGCTCGCGCCCGCCCAGCAGGGTCTCGAGCATGCGCCGGTAGGCCGGGTTGGCATCCACCAGGTTCCAGAAACGGTCCAGCACCACGGCCGGGTACGGCTCCTGCTTGGCCAGGATCAGCGCGATCGCCTGCTGCACCATCTGCAGCGGCGGCGAAGCCAGCGCGTGTTCGCTGTAGGCCGGGGCAAAGCCGCCGGCCAGCAGCAGCCGGTTGCGCTGGCGCAGCGGCACGCCCAGGCGCTCGGCCAGCGCCAGCACCATTTCACGGCTGGGGCGGGCGCGGCCGGATTCCAGGAAGGAGATGTGGCGCTGCGACACCCCGGCGGCCAGCGACAGCGCCAGCTGGCTGTAGCCGCGCTTGCTGCGCCAGTAGCGCAGCAGGCCGGGGAAGTCGAGGGTGGCCTCGGAGGCTGGGGTCAGCGTGTCCATGGCATGCATTACAGCATGCACCGCGGCGTATGACCATTACCTTGCAGGTAATGGCTCCAATTCAGTCATCGCCTGCGGAGCGCCGGGCCCCGCCGCGCGCACCGCGTCGATCAGCAGGCGCATGGCCGGCGTCGCGGCCCGCCGCCGGCGCAGCACAATCCCATAGGGGACCAGCCGCCCGCGCATCGCCACCGGCAGGACCGCCAGCGCACCCAGGGCGACGAAGTACTCCGCGATCGCGCCCGGCACGACGGCAATGCGGTCGCTATCCGCCAGCAGCGGCAGCGTGCCCATGATCGACGAAGTCTCGATGATGTCTTCCGGCAGCGGCACGCGGTTGTCGCGGAAGGTCTGGTCGATGATCTGCCACATCGGCACCGCCGCTGGCGGGATGATCCAGGGATAGCCGGCCAGGGAAGCCAGCTTGACGCCGCGCTTGCCTGCCTGCGGATGGCCGGCGCGCGCCACGATGGCCAGCGACTCTTCGAACAGTGGCTCGAAGTCGAGATCGTCGGCCACCGTGCCTTCGGGAATGCGTCCGATCACCACGTCCAGCGCATCCTGCCGCAGCGCCTGTACCAGTACGTCGCTGGTATCGACCTGCATCACGATATGCAAACGCGGATAGCGTGCCTTGAGCGCGTTGATGACGCCCGACAGAACGGAAGGCACCGGGGCCAGGATCGAGCCGAGCCGCACCTTGCCCACCTCGCCCGCGGCGATGGCGGCAAATTCATCGTGCAGGGCATCCAGGTCGGCCAGCACCACGCGCGCATAGCGGATCAGCGCCTCGCCGAACACCGTCGGCTCGATGCCGCGCGCATGCCGCGTGAACAGCAACGTGCCGACCACGCTCTCGAGCTCGTGCAATGCCTTGGTGACGGCTGGCTGGGACAGCGCCATCTGTGCCGCGGCGCGCCGCAGCGAGCGGTGCTCGGCAAGGGCCAGGGCCAGGCGCAGATGCCGCATATGCAAGCGTTTGCGCAGGGTGGCGGCACTGGAGAGGGTGGCTGGGAGGTCTGGCATGGTGGCCGGGCTGCGGCGAAGATAGGACTTATAGCATGCTTGTGCCTGCCGCTGGTTCTAGGCCAGCTCGGACGGCCTTGGAACATTGATCCGATAGAACCTGGCCGCATTGCCAGCCAGCACGCGCTGCCTGGCGACGGGATCCGGCAGCGCCTCGCACACCGTGCCGAGGATCGTGCCCAAGTCCGCGCTCAGGCCCGACACTGGCAGGTTGCTGCCGAACATCGCCCGCTCATGCCCGAATATCGCCAGCACCTCGCGCACGATGCCGCGGTTGCCCTGCGCATCCCAGCGCCCGCCGGCCAGCCCGAACTCCGACAGCTTGACCGACACATTGGCGCAGGCGGCCAACGCCTCCATGCCGGCGCGCCAACTGGCCAGGCCCTCCTTCGAGCGGTCCAGTGGCAGGCCCGCGTGATTGAGCGCGATCGGCACGCCCGGCAAGGCGGCCGCCACCCGCGCCGCCTCGCGCAAATGCCAGAACGGTACCCGCAGATCCCACGACAAGCCATGGCGCTCCAGCCGCGCCAGGTCGTCCAGCCAGGCCTGGTCCTGCATCGACCCGGGCCGCCCTGCCACTGACTCGCCCTGCGCCGCGGCTGTCAGCGGTTTGCACCGGATCCCCCTGACTCGCGCGAAACCGGCCTGGCGCGCCAGCAGCTCCGCGCATCCTGGAGTGCCGAACGGCGCGTAGGCCACCACCGCGGCAGCCATGCCGGGGCGCCAGGCCTGGCCGTGCAGCCACGCGGTCTCGTCGACGGCTTCGCGGCGGTCGCGTTCGGCCTCTACGTGCACAGTGGCCAGCACTGTGACGGCGCTAGTGTCATGCGCGTACTGCGCCTCAAGGTAATCGCTGCGCAGGGCCTGGTAATCGCCGAGAAAGAAGCTCTGTGGCCGGTATTCGTCCTGCAGCCAGGGATAGCGGCCGCGCCCGAGTTGCCACAGGTGGTGGTGGGCGTCGACGATGGCCAGGCCTGCGGGCAGCGCGGCAGTTGTTACGCTGCTCATCGGCACCGCCTCGGCAGCGTGGCGGCCAGGGCGCCGGCCATCACCAGCGCGGCGACCAGCAGGTAGACACCGGCGCCCGCGCTGACGCGCTCGATCAGCACGCCCGCGGCATAGGGACCGCAGAATCCGCCCAGGTTGCCCAGCGCATTAATCACGCCGCGCGCCACGCCCGCGTGCTCGGCGGCCAGCAGCCGTGGCGGCAGGGTCCAGAAGACCCCCGCGGCGGACTGCAGGAAGAAGCCGCTGCCGACCAGCAGGCCATAGGACAGCCAGGTATTGTCGTGCCACCAGACCGAACCGGCCAGGCAGGCGGCGAAACCCAGCAGCGGCCAGACCACGAAGTCCTTGCGCCGGCCGGTGCGGTCGGACAGCGAGGAGATCGCGAGGATGCCGGCCATGGTGCCCAGGTACGGCAGCACGGCCAGCATGCCGACCTGCCCCATGCCGCCTCCGGTCAGGCCCCTCAGGATGGTGGGCAGCCACAGCGTGTACCCGTAGATCCCCATCTGGTAGAGAAAATTGACGGCGATCAGGCGCCAGATCACGTCCTGCGACAGGATGTGCGCCAACACCGCCCGCGTGCCGGCCGCGCCCTGCCCCACGCTTGCGCCAGCGGCGGCTGCCTGCTGCTCTTCCTCGCGCAGGCGGGCCAGCAGATAAGCCTTCTCTTCGGCGGAAATCCAGCGCGCCTGCTCCGGCCGGTCACAGGCCAGCTTCCACCACACGCCGAGGCAGGCCAGCGAAATCAGGCCTTCCACGATAAACAGCCAGCGCCAGTCGAGCGCCGCGATTACCAGGCCCGACAGCGGCGCGGTGATGATGCCGGCGATCGGCACGAACAGGATCACCAGGGCGTTGGCGCGTCCGCGTTCGTGGTCGGGAAACCAGTTGCCGACCATGGTCAGCACCACCGGCAGCATGCCGCCCTCGGCCACCCCCAGCGCAAAGCGCAGAATCAGCAGTTCGGTCTCGTTGCGCACCAGGCCGGTCAGCACGGAAATGACGGCCCAGGCCAGCATCGACCAGGCGATGAAATTGCGCCCGCTGCCGCGCACGGCCAGCTTGCCGCCGGGAATCTGCAGGAACAGATAGCCGACAAAGAAGATGCCGCCGGCCAGGCCGGCCATGCTGGCGCCGATACCGAGCGCATCGGCCATCCCCCCCGGCATCGCGAAGGCGATATTGACGCGATCCATGTACGAGACGATACAGACCATCAGGATCGGCGGGATGATGCGCCACCAGCGCTGGGCTGGAATGCTGGCGGCACCGGTGAGTGGTGTCGCATCGATGGCGACCGACGTGCCGGCGCCGGCTTGGTCCAAGCCTTTCATACTCTGTCTCCGTATGGATTTCCGGGTATGGGCCGCTGGCATCCGCGCTGCCTTCGCGGCCGTGAACGCCAGTTGACTACCGCGTCGGCAAAGCCAGGATGGCAAGACCGTCCGGTTCCTTGCCGGTGGTGAAGGCATGGCGCAGGGCCAGGCCAGGCAGGTCAAGCTGGCCGACGGTGTGGTCGTTGAGCGCGATATAGGCGCGGCTCGGGTCAGCCGGATGGAAGGCGAGCGCAATCGGCCTGGCGCCGGTGTCGACCCGGCCGGTTTCGGCGAGCGTGTCGGGGTCGAAAACGCGGATGCTGCGCTCGCCGTAGTTGAGCACGAACAGGCGGTCGTCCGGCGACCAGTAGATGCGGGTGGGATCCTCGCCGGTCGGCACCGTGCGCACCGCTTCCATCGTGCGCGCGTCCAGCCGGGTCAGACTGTGATCGTCGCGGCTGGCGACGTAGAGCGCCGCTTCGTCGCGGCTCAGGCAGCAGCCCTCGGGGCGCCTGCCGGCGTACGCCGCGCGCGGAGCGCGGGTGGCATCGTAGGGGTGGACCAGTGTCACGGTATGCGACAGCAGGTTGGTCACGTAGGCACGCTCGCCATCGGCCGACAACACGAACAGATGGCTTTTCACCCCGCCCGCGGGCACGGCGCGGTCAGGCACGGGGTGCTCCAGCGGCGCCTCGAACACCACCAGCATATTGTCGCGCTCGCTCAGCGCGTAGACGCGTCCTTGCCGGTCGATCTGCAGGCCATGGATACGGTGATAGGGCGAGCAATCGAGCCGTGCCCCCACTGCGCCGCGCATCAGGTCGACCGCGATCACCGCGGCGCCGCCGTCGCCGGCGTGCGCGAAGGTCTGCACGCCATAGTGGCCGACGTAGCCGCACAGGCGCTCGCGGTCCACCACGAATTCATGCGGATAGTCAGGCAACTGCACACTGAAGCGGCGCTCGCCGCCATCCAGTTCGTAAGCGCTGAAGCTATGGCCGAATTTCTCCACCAGCACGGCCGTCCATTGGCTTTCCATTCTGTCTCCTTGTGATTCGCACGCCTGTAGGCTCCAGGCTGTTCGGAAGGCGGCACAGGTGCTGCCATGGGCGGAAGTCTGGCGCAGCCAACGATAACTATCTATTGAATATTAGGTATCGAGCTATCTCCATTAGTTATCGCCACGCCAGGCGGAGGCGCCACCATCACCTGCACCGGGGAACCGCCGGGCCGTCATGCGCGGATGGTATGCTTGGTGCTTTCAACTCACACGCAAAGAGCGCGTACCCTGATGGAAATTGCCATACTACTGGCGCTCATTCTGCTTAACGGCCTGTTCGCGATGTCCGAGATCGCGCTGGTCACGGCCCGTAAGGCACGTCTGCAGCGCCAGATCGAGAACGGTGACCGCGGCGCGATTGCCGCGGTCCAGCTGGGCGAGGACCCCACGCGCTTCCTGTCCACGGTGCAGATCGGCATCACGTCGATCGGCGTGCTCAACGGCGTGGTCGGCGAATCCACGCTGGCGCAGCCGCTGGGCCTCTGGCTGCAAGGCTTCGGCTTGTCGCCTAACACCTCCGGCTATGTGGCAACCGCCATCGTGGTGGCCGGCCTGACCTACTTTTCCATCGTGCTGGGCGAACTGGTGCCCAAGCGCCTGGGCCAGATGGCCCCCGAAGCCATCGCGCGGCTGGTGGCGCGCCCGATCGGCTGGCTGGCGGTGGCCTCCACCCCGTTCGTCAAGCTGCTGTCCAGCTCAACGCGGCTGGTGCTGCGGCTGCTCGGCACCAAGGTCGACCGCGGCCCGGGCGTGACCGAGGAAGAAATCCACGCGCTGCTGGTCGAGGGTTCCGAAGCCGGCGTGATCGAACAGCACGAGCACACCATGGTGCGCAACGTGTTCCGGCTGGACGACCGCCAGCTGGCATCGCTGATGGTGCCGCGCGGCGATGTCGTGTACCTGGACGTGGAAGAGACGCTCGATGAAAACCTGCACCGCATCGAAGAATCCGACCACTCGCGCTTTCCGGTCGTGCGCGGCGGCATGCACGACATCATCGGCGTGGTCAGCGCGCGCCAGCTGCTGGCGCGCCGGCTGCGCGGCGAGGAAGCCGACCTGAAGGCCGCGGCGCAGCCGGCGGTGTTCGTGCCCGAGAGCGTGACCGGCATGGAGCTGCTGGAGAATTTCCGCGGCTCCGGCGGCCAGATGGCCTTTGTCATCGACGAATACGGCGAAGTGCTGGGTCTGGTCACGCTGCAGGACCTGATCGAGGCCATCACCGGCGAATTCAAGGCCGACGCCGCCGGCGAGGAATGGGCGGTGCAGCGCGACGACGGCTCGTGGCTGCTCGACGGCCTGATCCCGATCCCGGAACTGAAGGACCGCATCGGCCTGCGCCAGGTGCCCGAGGAAGAAAAAGAGCGCTACCACACCCTGTCCGGCATGCTGCTCCTGCTGCTGGGCCGCCTGCCGCAGATCGCCGACAGCGTGCAATGGGGCGACTGGCGCTTCGAGATCGTCGACATGGACGGCAAACGCATCGACAAGGTGCTGGCCGCGCGCCTGCCCCCGCAGGAAGGACCTGAGGAAGAGACCACCGGCTGATCAGGCCAGCCCATCCGCCGCTGCCGGATTCCGGCGGTGGCGTCAATCCAGGATCACGGCCAATTCCGGCCATATTGATCCATATCAAGTTGCAGGTTGCGACCAAGTCACCTTGGCGCAATTTGCAATGTTCCGCACCTTCCCCTTCGCTTATGATCGGCCTGTGCGGCCCGCATGCGGCCGTGGCAGGCGTGGATTACCAAGGCCTGACGACAAGCGCCGGCGGCCGTCCCAGCGGCAAGCCGAACGACCAAATCTGATACCGGGGAGACGCGGGCAGCGCACGGCCTTCAACAGGCTGCCCGCAAGACCATCCATGCATCCTGATGCCGATGACAACGCCGCGGGCGCGCCTGGCGCGATGCAGCCGTCCGCCCTGGTGTCCGCGCTAGCGGCACGCCGCTCCGGCACCGGGCAGCCAGCGACGATCCTTTCTATCCGCCTGGACCGGTTTGCCAGCGCCTGCGAAACCCTGGGGCCCCGGCGCGCGGCCAGGCTGCAGGCCATCGTGCAGGCACGCATCGCCTGCCTGCTGCCGCCCGGCGCCATCATGCACTGGATGGCGCCGGCAGACCTGGTGGTCATTACCGCGCTGCCGGACGGTGAGCCCGACCCCGGCCCGGTGGCCAGCCGGCTGGCCGACGACCTGTCCCGGCCGTTCGCGCTGGAGGGCTTCGAGCTGTTTATTTCGTGCAGCATCGGCGTGGCCACCGACCATCCGGATATCCCGGCGGAACGCAGCCTGCAGCAGGCCCTGGACGCCATGCTGCGGGTCGATCGACGGGGAGGCGACGGCCTGGCGCGCGCCGACAAGCCCGCCGCGCCACCGACGGCGCCCCTGCTGGCCGCCCTGCCCGACGCACTGGAGCGCGGCGAACTGAGCCTGCAGCTGCAGCCGCGCGCCGACTTCGCCAGCGCCGTGGTCAGCGGCTACACCGTGCGGCTGCGCTGGCACCATCCGGCGCTCGGGCGGGTGGCGCCGCAGGATTTCCTGCCGGCGGTGGAGTCGCTGGGGCTGGTCGGCCGGATTGGCAGCTGGCTGCTGGAAAGCGTGCTGCCGCTGGTACGCGCCGCCGAAAACGTGGCCCCGCTGCAATTCACCCTGCTGGCCTCCAGCGCCCAGCTGCACCGTCCGCAGATGGTGGAGGCACTGGCCCAGGCCATCGACGCAGGCGGCATCGCACCGGACCGCCTGTGCATCGAAGTGTCGGCCAGCGCGGTGCCGGCCGACGCCGACATCATTGCCCGCTTTGCCGCCCTGCGCCGGCGCGGACTGCAACTGACGCTGGGCGATTTCGACGACAGCCCGGGCTGCCGCCAGTTGCTGGCGGCGCTGCACCCGGACCGCGTCACGCTGGACGCGCGCCGGCTGGGCCATGCCCCCCGGCCCGGTGATTCCGCCAAGCGTGCCGACAGCCTGCGGGCCGCCTGCCGGCTGGCCCGGGGCGCCGGCGTGTCGGTCTGCGCCAAGGGGATCGAGACCCGCCAGCAGCTCGAGGCGGTGCGTGCCTGGGGCTGCCACAGCGTGCAGGGCTACCTGCTGGCGCAGCCATTCCCTGCGACCTGGCTGCTCCAGACCCATGCGGCAATCCAGCAGCGCGCCCGGGAACTGCTGGCGCCCCACGCCTGAGAAGCGGCTGGCGTTGCGCCCGTTGCACGATTTACAAATTGGCACATACCAGATGTCAAACCCGCTCACAGCAGCGGTAAAATCGGCGCAAATCCCTCAATCCCTGAATCTCTCGATTCTTGAAATCCTCGAAAGGAGCCCGGCGTGAAGAAAGGTTGGATCTGGTGCGTTTTGTTTGCCACACTGTTGGCTGGATGCAACACGATGGCGGGGCTCGGCCAGGATATTCAGCGCGGTGGCCAGAAGCTCGAAAGCTCGGCGGACCGTCACAAGTAAGCCGCCAGCCCCCCAAGTCTGATGCGGCCCGGACCGCGTCGATATGAAAACGGCACGCCGCATGGCGTGCCGTTTCTCTTTGCGCTGCCGCTGCTCAGCGCTTGTTGCGCAACGCCCTGGCCTGCTCGGCCAGCGTGCGGATGCGGCCCCAGTCGCCACTGGCAACCGCGTCCTTGGGCACCACCCACGAACCGCCCACGCACACCACGTTCGGCAGCGCCAGGTAGGTCGGCGCCAGCGCGGCGTCGATGCCGCCGGTCGGGCAGAAGCGCAGCTGCGGCAGCGGGCCGCCCAGCGACTTCAGCATCGGCACGCCGCCCGCTGCCTGCGCCGGGAAGAACTTGAGGAAGGTGAAGCCGGCTTCCAGCGCCGCCATCGCCTCACTGGCGGTGGCCACGCCCGGCAGCAGCGAGATGCCCGCGCCCTGCGCGCCCTCGGCCAGCGCCGGGGTCAGGCCGGGCGAGACGGCAAACTGCGCGCCCGCATCGCGCACGGCGTGCAGCTGCTCGACGTTCAGCACCGTGCCGGCTCCGACGCAGGCCTGCGGCAAGGCTGCCGCCACCGCCTTGATCGCCTCCAGTGCCACCGGCGTACGCAGCGTGATCTCAAGCAGCGGCAAGCCGCCGGTGACCAGTGCCTCGCTGACGTGCAGGGCCTCGTCGACCGAGTGGAATTCCAGCACCGGGATCACCGGCACGTCGGCAAGGCGTTGAAGCAGCGGGGAAGTCTGGTTTTGCATGGCTGTCTCGGAGTAGGGAGTGCAGGAGCAGGGTTTCAGGGAAGCAGGAGTTCAGGCCAACCGGGTCATGCGATCACCGACACCGACTGCGCCAGCCGGCCCAGCACGGTCTGGGCGTCGGGGATCGGCGCCACCGCGCCATAACCGGTGGTCGACAGCGCGGCAGCCACGTTGGCATAACGCGCCGCCTCGAACGGGTCGGCACCCGCGGCCAGGCGCGCAACAAAGCTGCCGCCGAAGCAGTCGCCCGCCCCGGTGGCATCGACCGGCTTGACCGGATAAGGCGGCACCAGCGCGCGCGACTCTGGCGTGGCCACATAGGAGCCCTCTTCGCCCAGCTTCAGCGCGACCAGGCCGATGCCGCAGCCCAGCAGGTAGTCGACGATGGCGTCGCGGTCGTCCAACCCGGTCAGCACGGTGATGTCATCCCAGCTGGGCAGGCACACGTCGGTCAGCATCAGGGCCTCGCGCATGATGCCGCGCGCGCGCGCCAGCGACCACAGCCGCAGCCGCAGGTTGGTGTCCAGCGTGACCTTGGTGCCGGCCTTGCGCGCATGCTCCATCGCGTCCAGCCCGGCATCGCAGGCGCTGGTGCTGATGGCCAGGCTGATGCCCGACAGGTGCAGGTAGCGCGCCGCGGCGATCGCGCCCAGCGGCAGATGCTCGTGCTGGTAGCGGCTGGCAGCAGAGCCTTCGCGCAGGTAATCGAAGCGGTGGCCGTGGTTGTCGTGCGAGACAAAGTAGACCCCGGTAGGCGCGCTCGGGTCGACGCGCACGTGGCGGGTATCGACCCGCTCCTGCGTCCATAGCGCGCGCAGGCGCTCGCCGAAGGTGTCGGCACCGACCGCGCAGATATAGCCGGTGCTGGCGCCCTGGCGCGCAGCGGCAATGCAGAAGTTGGAAGTGTCGCCGCCAAAGCCTTGCAGGTAGCGCGACGGATCGTCGGGCTGTTGGTTGAACTCCACCAGCGGTTCGCCGTAGGCCAGGATATCGATGCTCATGGGGCTGCCTGCCTCAGAAGAAGGTTTGCACGATGTCGATCACGCGCATGTCGCGGTCCAGCACCGGGATATGGCGCCACTTGTCGAAAGTCAGGCACGGGTGCGAGATATCGAAGGCGATCATGTCGCCGACCTGAACGTCGTCGCCAGGCTTGACCTGCAGGTAGGCGTGCTGGTCCATCATGCCGGTGACTTCCCAATGCGCGGGGACGTCCACCGGCGCCTCGGTGCCAGGCCGGTACAGCCGTGCCGGGATCGGCATGCCGGCGTCGAAGGCCGCATCGCGCTTGCCCATGCCGATGATGACGCGGTCCGGCTCGGGGATCGACTGCACATAGGCCCACAGCTGCAGCGCCGGCAGCAGGCCCTCGCGCATCTTCTGCGCGACCGGGTTGCTGGCCAGGATGCGCTGCTGCGCGGCGCGGTAGATGCCCACGTCATGCGTCAGGTAGCAGCCCGGGCGCAGCACGATGTCGATCGGCGCGCCGATCTCGGTGCGCGCGAATTCCTCGGCCACCACGTCGTACCAGGCCGAACCCGCGCCCGACATCACCACCGGGCTGCGGCCGAAGCGGCCTTCCTGTGCCAGCTGCCGCGTTACCGCCACGGTGCGCTGCAGGAACTTGCGGATATCGGCTTCTTCCTTGAGCACGCCTTCATAGATCTCGACGCCGGCCAGCGACAGCGCCTGCGGCCAGCGCGCCAGCGCGTCCAGCACGGCCTGCTGCTGCGCGTCGTCGCGTACGCCGGTGCGCCCGCCTTCCACGCCCAGTTCCAGCAGCACCTGCAGCTTCTGGCCGCGCTCCTGGAAGAACTTGCCGAGCTGGTCGACCAGCGCGGCCGAGTCCACCAGCGCGAAGAATTCGAAATCCGGATCGCGCAGCAGGTCAGCGACGATTTCCATATTGCGCCGGCCCACCAGCTGGTTGGCCATCAGCACGCGCTTGACGCCGTGCGCATGCGCGGCAGCGGTCTGGTGCGCGGTGGCCAGCGTGATGCCCCACGCGCCGGCGCCAAGCTGGCGCGCAAACAGCTTGGGCGCCATGGTGGTCTTGCCATGCGGCGCAAGCTGCACGCCGTATTCGTTCATGAAGCGGCGCATCCATTCCAGGTTATGCGCAAGCCGGTCTTCATAGAGCACCGCGGCCGGCAGGCTCAGCTCTTCCCGCAACAGGTTCCAGCCGGTCTGGCCGGCCGCATCCGGGGCGATGGGGGTCTCCATCCGTCCCAGCGCCTTGTTGAGCGGATCGATCACGCCAGCCTGATACTTTATTTCACGCATGCTTGTCATCACCCTGAAAAAATCTGATTGACGTAATGATAGCCCTGAAAATAAGATATTTCATCCTTGTTATAAAGTAACACGCAGATGCCCGGAAGGGCTAGCCGGGACCACGCGACTGGCATCCGCCACGTGCGCCAATCACTGTTATAGCCCCTGCCTGCAAGCACCGCAGTTTTCGTCACATTTCGATCCGACCCGTCTTCCGACCAGACCTGCCGCCCATGACTGCGCCCTTCGACATCCTGACCCGCATCGCCGAGCGCGGCCCCGCGCTGCGCCTGGCCGAGCAGAAGGTGGCGCAGGTGGTACTGGAAGACCTGGCCGGCGCGGCCGCCGCCAGCATCAATGAGCTGGCGCGCAAGGCCGGCGTCAGCGAGGCCAGCGTGACGCGCTTTGCCAAGGCCATCGGCTGCCGCGACGTGCGCGACCTGAAGCTGCGCCTGGCGCAGGCCACCGCGGTGGGTGCGCGCTTCCTGCAGCCCGGCAGCGTTCCCGCCGGTGAAGCCACCCCGGCCACACTCGCTGACAGCATCCACGCCGACATCCTCACCGCGCTCGAAGTCAACCGCGGCATGATGGATGCGCAGCGCATCGAACAGGCCGCGCGCCTGTTGCTCGGCGCACGCATGGTCTACGCTTTTGGCATGGGCGGCGGCTCGTCGTTCATGGCCGACGAGGCCCGCCATCGCCTGGCGCGCCTGGGCCAGCCGGTGGCGAGCTACCAGGACGCGCTGCTACAGAAGATGGTGGCGGCCACGCTGGGCCGCGACGACGTGGTGCTGGCCTTCTCGGCCAGCGGCCGCGTGCCGGAGATGCTGGCCAGCTGCGATATCGCGCGCGAGTACGGTGCCCGCCTGGTGGCCGTGACCGCGCTGGGCTCGCCACTGGCCGCGCGCGCCGACGTGCTGCTGCCGGTGCGCACGCTGGAGACGGATTTCATTTTCAAACCGTCGGCATCGCGCTACGCCATGCTGATGGTGCTGGACGTGCTCGCCACGCAATGCGCGCTGTTGCAGCCGGACCAGAGCAAAGAGCGCCTGCGCCGGCTCAAGTACGTGCTGGACAGCCACCGCGGCGAAAGCGGCCCCGCCCGGGGCCCTGACAGCCGCCAGCCGCTCGGAGACTGACCATGCCACACCTGTTCGATACCCTGATCCGCTGCGTCACCCTGATCGACGGCTCCGGCGCCGCCGCACGCCTGGCCGACGTGGCCCTGCGCGACGGCCGCATCGCCCGCATCGATGAAGCCGGCGCGATCGATCCCGACGCCGCCTCGCATGTAGTCGAAGGCGACGGCCTGGTCCTTGCACCGGGCTTTGTCGACGTGCATACGCACGACGATACCAACGTGGTGCGCCAGCCCGAGATGACGCCCAAGCTGTCGCAGGGCGTGACCACGGTGGTGGTCGGCAACTGCGGCATCAGCGCCGCACCGGTGACGCTGGCGGGCGAGCCGCCCGACCCGATGAACCTGCTCGGCCATGCCGACGCCTTCCGCTACCCGGATTTCAAGTCCTACGTCGATGCGGTGGAAGCCGCGCAGCCCGCGGTCAACGTTGCCGCGCTGGTCGGCCATACCGCGCTGCGCAGCAACCATATGGACCGCTTCGACCGCGCCGCCACGCCGGAAGAAATCGCGGCAATGCGCGCGCAGCTGGAAGAAGCGCTGCAGCACGGCGCGCTGGGCCTGTCCACGGGCCTGGCCTACGCCAACGCCTTCAGCGCGCCGACCGATGAGGTGCTGGCGCTGGCCGAACCGCTGGCCAAGGCCGGCGCGCTCTACGCCACCCACCTGCGCAGCGAGTTCGCCGAGATCCTCGACGCCATGGATGAGGCCTTCCGCATCGGCCGCCATGCGCGCGTGCCGGTGGTGATCTCGCACCTGAAATGCGCGGGCGTGGCCAACTGGGGCCGCAGCACCGAGGTGCTGGACGCGCTCGACGGTGCGCAGCGCTGGCAGCCGGTGGGCTGCGACTGCTACCCCTACACCGCCAGCTCCTCCACGCTGGACCTGAAGCAGGTCACCAGCGACTTCGACATCATGGTGACCTGGTCCGAAGGCGCGCCCGAGATGGGCGGCCGCCTGCTGGCCGATATCGCCGCCGAATGGCAGGTAAACCTGCACGAAGCCGCGCGCCGGCTGATGCCCGCGGGCGCGGTCTACCACTGCATGGAAGACGCCGACGTCGACCGCATCCTGAGCCATCCGGCCACGGTGGTCGGGTCGGACGGGCTGCCCAACGACCCGCTGCCGCATCCGCGCCTGTGGGGCGCCTTCCCGCGCGTGCTGGGCCACTACGCCCGCGACCGCGAGCTGTTCCCGCTGACGGTGGCCGTCAACAAGATGACCGGCATGTCCGCCGAGCGCTTCGGGCTGCAGGAGCGCGGCTTCGTGCGTGAAGGCTACTGGGCCGACCTGGTGCTGTTCGACGCCACCACCATCCGCGATGCGGCCAGCTTTACCGATCCCATGCAACCGGCCGAGGGCATTGCCGCGGTCTGGGTCAACGGCGAGCTGTCATGGCAGCAGCGCCAGGCCACCGGCGTGCGCGCCGGCCGGTTCCTGCCGCGAGGCTCGCGGCCTGAGTTCGGCGCCGCCTGACCGGCGCGCTGCCCTCCTTCCTTCCCATATCCAACCCATCCCAGGAGTACCCATGGACATCAAACGATTCGGCGTCGAAGGCGGCACCGGTACCGGCGGCCAGCACATGCCCTTTGCCCGCGCGGTCGCGGCCGACGGCTGGCTCTACGTCTCCGGCCAGGTGCCGATGGTCAGCGGCGAGGTCATCGACGGCGGCATCGTGCCCCAGACCCACCAGGCCATCAAGAACGTGCTGGCCATCCTGGCCGAGGCCGGCTACGGCCCGGAGCACGTGGTGCGCTGCGGCGTCTGGCTGGACGACACGCGCGACTTCGCCTCGTTCAACAAGATCTTCAAGGAATACTTCGGCGCCAACCCGCCCGCGCGCGCCTGCGTGCAGTCGAGCATGGTGGTGGACTGCAAGGTCGAAGTGGACTGCATCGCCTACAAGAAGCCGGCGGCCTGAGCCTGCTGCCTGCGGATTGCGTGCCCTCTCCCGCTACCGCGGGAGAGGGGAAAAACTAAAAACTAACCCCTGCCGCCACAAGCGGCCTTTTTTCCACACAAGGAGACTATATGGGTGCCGTCACCGGAACCACGCTCTTGGTGTATGCGCTGATCGCAGTGATCGCACTGGTGGTGCTCATCGCGCGCTTCAAGCTCAACCCCTTCATTACCCTGGTGGTCGTATCGGTGCTGCTCGGCTTTGCCGTGGGCATGCCGATGGGCGACATCGTCAAGTCCTTTGAAGCCGGTGTCGGCGGCACGCTGGGCCATATCGCGCTGGTGGTCGGCCTTGGCACCATGCTCGGCAAGATGATGGCCGAATCCGGCGGCGCGGAGCGCATCGCGAACACACTGATCGATTTCTTCGGCGCGAGGAACGTGCATTGGGCGATGGCCACCATCGCCTTTATCGTCGGCCTGCCGGTGTTCTTTGAAGTGGGCTTCGTGCTGCTGGTGCCGATCGCCTTCAACGTGGCCAAGCGCACCGGCACGTCGATGGTACTGGTCGGCATCCCGATGGTGGCCGGCCTGTCCGTGGTGCACGGCCTGATCCCGCCGCACCCGGCTGCGCTGCTGGCGGTGACCGCCTATGGCGCCGACATCGGCAAGACCATCATGTACGCGCTGATCGTTGGCATTCCCACGGCAGCCCTCGCCGGCCCGCTGTTCGCCAAGCTGATGGACCGCTACGTCAAGCTGCCCGAGGTCAACCCGCTGGCGGACCAGTTCACCGAAGAGGATGAGCGCGTCAAGGCATCGCACGAGTTGCCGGGCTTCGGCATCACGGTGTTCACCATCCTGCTGCCCGTGATCCTGATGCTGATCGGCAGCTGGGCCGACCTGTTCACCACGCCCAAGACCTTTGCCAACGACTTCCTGAAGCTGATCGGCAACTCGGTGATGGCGCTGCTGATCGCCGCGCTGGTGAGCTTCTACACCTTCGGCAAGGCGCGCGGCTTCAACCGCGAGACCATCCTCAAGTTCACCAACGAGTGCGTGGCGCCCACCGCCATCATCACGCTGGTGGTCGGCGCCGGCGGCGGCTTTGGCCGCATCCTGCGCGACTCCGGCATCTCCAACGCCATCGTCGACGTCGCCACCGGCGCCAACGTGTCGGTGCTGGTGCTGGGCTGGCTGGTGGCGGTGATGATCCGCATCGCCACGGGCTCGGCCACGGTGGCCATGACCACCGCCGCGGGCATCGTCGCGCCGATCGCCGCCAGCGTGCCGGGCACCCGCCCGGAACTGCTGGTGCTGACCACCGGCGCCGGCTCGCTGATCCTGTCGCACGTGAACGACGGCGGCTTCTGGCTGGTCAAGGAGTACTTCAACATGACCGTGACCCAGACCTTCCAGACCTGGTCGGTCTGCGAAACCATCATCTCCGTGGTGGCACTGCTGCTGACGCTGGGCCTGGCCACGCTGATCTGAGCATTACTCCCACGCCCCCGCCCCGGGGGCGCGCCGGGCGGCCCCGGCAGGCCCCGGTATCCACCGGGATTGGCTTGCCTGCGCCGGCCATCCCAGCTTCAAGGCCGTGGCTGCCTTCGACGGCATGGGCGCGGTTTACGAAAGCCGCACGTGCATTTTCAAGAGTCGGCGATTTCCGGATCCGCTGCATGGATTCAAACTTCGCCCGCCCCTGGAAATGCGACATCTCTCATCGATTCCCCTGCACCGACAGCAAATACTGGTGGCGTCATCGGATCACCGATGATCGGGTGTGGAAAGCCCGGATGCCTGACGAGGACAGGCGTTGCGCTTGCAGCATGCAACGCCTGTGTGCTCGCATGGTTCCATGGCGGGCCAAGCGAGGCAGCCGCAAGGCTGGCCGGTTCCACCTCGTCAGACCGGTCTTTCCACCCTCGTTGACTGGCCCGCCGCCCTCACGTGGAAAGGAGTGGCGCGCACTCACCAGTGAGGAATCAATGACGACGATCGATAAGATGACTAACGAATGCTTGCAGCAGGTTCGCGCTGGTATCGACGGAGTTCTCGTACTTCTGGATCACGAAAGCGAACGCTCGGAGGGCTGCTTCAGCGCGCTTTGCCTGCTTGGCATGGTGAAGGCGCAGCTTGATGGACTGCTGGCCGAACGGGAGCGGATGCTGTAGCGGCGCGTTGGTGTGACGGGGCAGTCACCGTCACACCATCCTGCGGGCAACCTTGCCTAGATGCTTTTTTTGATGCACCATAACATCAAATCTGAGGCAAGGAGCATGCTATGCGCACGACCGTCACTATCGATGACGCCCTTTATGAACAAGCACTAGAGATAGCCGACCCTGGCATGGACAAATCTGATCTTTTTCGTGAGGCAATCAAGACTTTCGTGCGGGTGCAAGCAGCCAAGCGCCTCGCGGCGCTGGGTGGCACCGCGCCCGACATGGAAGATGTGCCACGTAGCCGCATGGAACCCGAATCGAAATGAGCGTGCTCGTCGACACCTCTGTGTGGGTGGATCATTTCAAGAACCGCAATGACGCACTGGTCAGTTTGCTCGTGTCGGATCAAGCACTGACCCACCCCATGGTCCTGGTCGAACTAGCCTGCGGTACGCCCCCGGCACCGCGTGCGCGGACACTCGGTGACATCGGGCTGTTGCAGCCCGCAAGGCAGGCCAGCCTGGCAGAGGTAATGGCGTTCATCGAGCACGAGAAATTGCATGGACTCGGTTGCGGCCTGGTGGATGTCTCATTGCTGGCTTCCACTTTGATCACGCCAGGCGCACGGCTATGGACACTGGATCAGCGTCTCAACGACTTGTCAGTGCGTTTTCGTGTGGCGCATCGACCCAAGCTTCACTAGCAGGCTGCTGAAGTACGCCCCGCTACAACCGGATGCTTTCCAACTGTTGGTGTGCCGATGATTCTGCACTGTCACGCCTCGTCCTGCGGGAATCAGTACCGATACACCACCTGCAACCCAGCCGTCACCGCGGCCGTATGGAACGCTGCGGGCTTATAGACCGGCATACCGACGAACACGTCATACGAGACTGAGCCCAGCCGCGAGCCCAGCCCTCCGCGTAGTCCAACCACCGCCCCGGCCAGTTGGGTGCCGGCCAGCGCAGTGGTAATCGGCCCGAAGCCCCTTCCATAATCGAGTCCTGCATACAGCGCCTGCCCGCTGCCGCCCAGGGGCGCATGTAGCTCATTGCGCCAATAGAAGCCGCGCTCGCCGGCCAGCAGGTTCTCTCCATCGAAGCCACGCACCGTGTAGCGGCTGCCGATGGTGAGCGCATCAATGTAGTAGAGCCGGTCGTTGGTGAACTGGCCGTGGAAAGTGGTGACATACCGCAGCGGCAGCTCGCCCAGCTTGAACGGTACCGACAGGTTGGCGTCCGCCACGAGCATCCGATAGCGCCAGGTGGGGCCGCCACTGTCGGCCAACACATCGTCCTGCGCGCCGAATCCGCCGATGCCCTGGCGATAGGCCAGCGTGCCGTCGAACTGCGCCGCGCCGAAGTAGTGGCGATCCGTGATGCCCGCCTCGAGCACCGTATTGTTGCGGCGCTGCTGCGCGATCTCGGTGTCCTCGATGAAGCTCTTGCCAAAGCGCCGGGTCAGGCGAAACTGCATGCCGAACACATCGTTCTGGCTGCGGTTGAGCACGCGGTGCAGCTTCAGGTCCGCTGTCTCCGACTTGCCGCTGGAGATGAAGGTCTGATTGACACCGGCGATCTGCTGGAAATAGTTGTTCACCGAGTAATAGCCATTCCAGCCACGCGTGCCTGTTCCTTGTTGGCGAAGCCCAGATCCTGGTTGTAGCCGACGTTGAAAAGGTCGTTCAGGCCGAGCGGATTGTCCAGACTCACGCTCAGGTTGCCCTGCCACTTGCCGGTCGAGCGCGTGCCGGAATTGTCCACCGAGGCCACCACCGTCCAGGGCTTGCCGCGTTTGACGGCGATCACCACGCCGCTCACGCCCGGCGCCTTCGTCGGCACGATCTGCATGTCCACATCCTGGCTCGGCACACGCTTCATTTGCTCCAGGCCTTGCTCAAGGTCGCGCAGGTTCAGCAAGTCGCCTGGGCGTGCGGGGAAAGCCGATTTCCGGGTGCCCCACAGGTCGGGCTCGGCGAAGCGCAGTTCGCCTATGACGCCGGGGAGCAGTGCCAGCTTCAGCGTGCCGGAACTCAAGTCCTGCTCGGGTACCAGCACGCGGGTGGTGACGTAGCCCTTGTCCGGCAACCTCCAGGTAGCCGCGCAACTGGCTCGGCAGTGTGCCGGTGGCCTGGTTGACGATGATGCGGGCCGAGCCGCCCGGCAGCAGGTTCGGGTTGCCGTTGACGTACCCCGCCTGCTGGGTAGCCACGATCGACGGCGAATTGTTCAGGATGATGCCGGCCTTGGGGACGTCGAACTGGGTGTAGGCGTTGACGGACACGCCGGCGGTGGACGGCCGGGTGATATTGACCTGCTGCAGCCCGTTCGCGGTCTGGACCACGGCGGGCCGGTTGGCGCCCGCGTTCGGGTCCGCCACCACCTGTGCGCTGGCCGCCTATGGCAGCCCCATTGCGCACCAGGCGGCCAGGGTCGTTGCCGGCAGGCCGAAGCGCGCCATGCGGGTGAACGCCGGAGCCTGTGTGCCGCGTGACCCGGCGCTGCGCCCCTTGCCCAGGCCGCTCGCCGATTCCTAGACCGCCATCAGCATGGCGCGTGACCGATTGAAGACAAGGCGGTAGCAACGGCGATTCATGATCTGGGTAACGGCACACGGTTTAATACGTGCGCAACTTTACCCAAGCCACTAAGGAATAAATGTCAAAAATCTCAAAATGAGACAAAACATGAAAATCTGAATTGCCTGATTGATTCCACAAGAAATTTAACGTTAGTGGCTCATTTTCGCCTGTGTCCGGAGCCACCGCGCCCCTCCAGGCCGCGCTCACCAGCGCATCCAGCCGCGCCTTGCCATTCCCCGCCCTGAACGGCGAAGTCTGCCGCGCAACCGATCAACGCAACGGTTTACAAGGCTCCGCCCACCGCCTAAGGTCAACCAGTAAGTGACTTGCCGGGAACCATCCCATGTCGATCGACCGCCGCTCCTTCCTCAGCCTTGCAGCAGGCCTGGCCGCTACCGGCCTCGGCCCTGTGCTGCCGGCTCATGCCGCCACCGTCGCCGCCCCCTTGCGCCGCAATATCCCGGGCACCACCGAAGCCCTGCCCGTGATCGGCATGGGCACCGCCGACACCTTCAACGTCGGCACCGGCGCCGCCGAACGCAAGCCGCTGGCGGAGGTAATGGGCCTGCTGCTGCAGAGCGAAGGCTCGGTCGTCGATACCGCGCCCAGCTACGGCAGCGCAGAGGCCGTGACCGGCGACCTGCTGCGCGCGGCCAACGCCCGCAGCCGGGTGTTCCTGGCCACCAAGATCTCGGCCAAGTCCGGAGCGCCCGCGCAGGCGCAATGGGCGCGCTCGCTGGCCGACCTGCATGTAGACAAGGTCGACCTGCTGCAGATACACAACCTGATTGACTGGCAGGCCAACCTGCGCTGGCTGCGCGAGCTGAAGGAACAGGGCCGCATCCGCTACCTGGGCGTCACCCACTACCGCGACGATGCGCACGAGGCGCTGGAGAATATCGTGCGCAGCGAGCGCGTGGACTTTGTCCAGATCAACTATTCAGTGGCCGAGCGCAATGCCGAGCGCACGCTGCTGCCGCTGTGCGAAGCACGCGGCGTGGCGGTGCTGATCAACCGGCCATTTCAGGACGGGCGTCTCTTTCGCGCCGTCAAGGACCGACCGCTGCCGCCGTGGGCCGGCGATATCGACTGCGGCTCGTGGGCCCAGCTGTTCCTGAAGTTCATCGTCAGCCATCCCGCCGTGACCGCGGCGATCCCGGCCACCTCCAAGCCGCCCAACATGGCCGACAATCTCGGCGCCGGACTGGGCCGCATGCCTGACCCCGGCCAGCGCGAGCGCATCGCCGCGCTGCTGCGCTGAGCGGCAATCTATCGTGGACGATCCCGCGCGCGAGGCGCCTGCCGGCGGCCTGGCCCGGCTGCGGCGCGGCTTCGGCATCCGCCCCGGCGAGACCGGCGCCGTGGTGGCCGGCTTCCTGTTTTTCTTCTGCCTGTTCGCCAGCTATTTCATGCTGCGCCCGGTGCGCGAGACCATGGGCATTGCCGGCGGCGTGAAGAACCTGCAGTGGCTGTTCACCGCCACCTTTGTCGTGATGCTGGCCGCGATCCCGCTGTACGGCGCGGTCTGCGCGTGGCTGCCGCGGCGCCGCTTCGTGCCCTGGGTGTACGCCTTCTTTATCGCCAACCTGCTTGGCTTTGCGCTGGCCACTCGCGCCCTGCCTGACAACGTCTGGCTGGCGCGCGTGTTCTATGTGTGGCTGTCGGTGTTCAACCTGTTCGTGGTGTCCGTGGCATGGAGCCTGATGGCCGATGTGTTCCGCCCCGAGCAGGCGCGCCGGCTGTTCGCATTGCTGGCCGCCGGCGCCAGCGCGGGCGGGCTGGCCGGCCCCGTGCTGGGCGGCTGGCTGGTGCCGCAGATCGGCCTGACCGGGCTGATGCTGCTGTCGGCAGCGCTGCTGGCCGCAACGCTGCCGGGCGTGGGCTGGCTGTTCGGCTGGCGCCGCCGCGCCGGCGCGGGCGTGGTGCAGCCGGGCGAAGCCCCGGCCGGCGCGGCGCAGGATCCGGCCAACCCCATCGGCGGCGGGCTGCTGGCCGGGCTGTCGCTGCTGCTGCGCTCGCGCTACCTGCTTGGCATCGGCCTGTTCGTGATCCTGCTGGCCACGGCCAGCACCTTCCTGTATTTCGAGCAGGCGCGGCTGGTGGCCGAGGCCTTCCCGGAGCGCACCCGCCAGACCCAGGTCTTCAGCGCGCTGGATGCTACCGTGCAGGCGCTGACCATCCTGGTCCAGCTCTTCTTCACCGGCCGCATGGCGCGCCGCTATGGCGTCACCGTGCTGCTGACCGCGGTGCCGCTGGCGGTGACCTGCGGCTTTCTCGTACTGGCGATGCTGCCGACCTTCGGCGTGCTGGCCGGCGTGATGATCCTGCGGCGCGTGGGCGAATACGCGCTGCTGCGCCCCGGGCGCGAGATGCTGTTCACCGTGGTCGATCCCGAGACCAAGTACAAGGCCAAGAACGTGATTGACACCGCGGTCTACCGTGCGGGCGATGCGGTCAGTGCGTGGGTCAAGACGGCGATCGATGCGCTGTCGGGCCATCCCGCCACGGTGGCGCTGGCTGGCGCCGTGCTCGCGCTGGTGTGGGCGGGGCTGGGCTGGTGGCTGGGGCGGCGGCATGAGGGGCAGTTGCGACCGCCGGATGCCAGCCTCAGCCGTGCAGTGGGAAATACCGCTGCACGCTAATGCCCGGGACAAGGGTTTTCCCGGTTGACGCTGTGCCTGCGAAGCCATACATTGGTCACGCAGATCTAGATAAGAGACCATCTGTAAGATGGTCTCTTCGCGCCTTGCAGTTGCTGCGGCCTCTTACAGAACAAATAAGAGGAGACCGCCGTGCAACACTCTGCCATCAAGATTCGTGGCATCGATGATGTCATTGCCTACATAGATTCCTGCCCGGGCATTCGCGGCAGGGCCGGTGTCATCTGGTGGCTCGCACTCGGCGGGCTATTCCTTGATGCATTTTCCAATTCTGCGCTGAGCGCCGGCCTCGGGCCGATGACGCGCAACCTTCAACTCGCGCCTGCAAAGGTCGCCCTGTTGACCTCGTTTGCCTCCTGGGTGGCCATTGCCTTCAACCCTATCGGCGGCTGGATGGCCGACCGCTGGGGCCGCGTCCGACCGCTGGTTCTCGCCAAGGTCCTGGCCGTGGCCGGCGCATTGCTGGTGGTGTTTGCCCCCGGCTTCGAGGTGATCCTGGCCGGTCGCTTCTTTGTCGGCGCGGCCTACGGCATCGACTTTGCCATCGCCATGGCGGTGCTGGCGGAGTTCACGCCGGTGAAACTCAAGAGTCGGCTGAACACGTGGCAAGGCATGTGGTACACGGCCGTCTGCTCCAACCTGCTGCTGGCACTGCTGTTCTACTCCTGGGACGTTGGCGATACGATCTGGCGCTACTCGGTGGCAGCCACCGCGGTCTTCGGCGTGATCATCCTGCTGCTGCAGGGCCTGTTCCTGGTGGAAAGCCCGATCTGGCTGGCACGCAAGGAATTGCTCGATGCCGCCGCACACGCCATGACGCGCATCTATGGACGTGAGTTCGTAGCCGCACCGCCCGCGGAACGCATCCCCGTCCTCAACCAGGCGCGCCGCGGCCTGGCCAACGTTCTGCTGATCTTCCGCGGCGTCTACCTGCCGCGCACCGTGCTGGCGGCCACCGTGCAGATCGGGCAGTCGATCCAGTACTTCGCGATCGGCTGGTACCTGCCGCTGATCAGTGCGGCCCTGTTCGGCAAGGACTTTGTCTACGCGACCATCGGCGCGCTGGTTTTCAACGTCTGCGGCATCTTTGGCGGCTTCCTCTCGCCCTTGATAGGCCGCAAGCTGGGCCTGCGCCGCGCCTCGGCGTTCGGCTTTGCGGCGGTATTCGCCATGCTGCTGATCCTGGGCCTGTTCAACGGCAAGATGCCGATGTGGATGGCAGTGGTGGTTCCGTCGCTGTTCATCCTGTTCCACTCGGGCGGGCCCGGCGCGAATGGCAAAAGCCTGTCGTCACTGTCCTTCCGCAGCGAACTTCGCGCGGGCGCCAACGGCATCATCGGCGCGCTCGGCGCCATCGGCGCTGCACTGGGCCTGCTGGTGTTCCCGCTGTTCCGCGCACAGTATGGGCTGGAAACCACCTTCCTGATTCTCTCTGTGGTCCCGCTGCTGGCCAGCATCATCTGCTTTGCGATCCGCTGGGACCCGACCCGCACCACCATCAACCCCGACAATGAAGCCGATGCCCCGCAGTTCAAGGGCGATGTGCCGGACGCTCCGGGTTTCATGAATCCCGCGATTGAGAAGGCCCGCCCATGACCCAGCGCAGAAATGTCATCCTTGCGATCGATGAGGGCACCTCAGGCACCCGGGCAGCGGTGGTCGCCGCTGACGGTCATGTCATGTGCCTCGAGTACACCACGCTTGAGGTCCGTTCGCCCTGCCCTGGCGTGGTCGAGCAGGACGCCGACGTCCTGCTCGACAAGACCCTGGCAGTTTGCCGCGCCACCCTGGCACAGGCTGCCCGCGAAAACCTGACCGTCACCGCCCTCGCCATCGCGACCCAGCGCGCCACCGCGGTACTGTGGGACACGCAGACCGGACGTGCGCTGGTACCCGCCATGGTGTGGCAGGACACGCGATACGCAGCCGATCTGGATCAGCTTGCGCCGGCATGGGACGCGACTCTGCGCGAAGCAGTCGGCCGCCCCACCGGTGTGCGCTCGCCTTACCTATGGGCGGCGCGGCACCTGCGCGACACGCCGGCTGTGGCTGACGCCTTCCGTGCGCGCCGGCTCGCCTTCGGCACCATCGACAGCTGGCTGCTTTGGCACCTGTCGACGGCACGCACGTGCATCACCACGCCGACCAACGCCACTTCCTGCAACGCCTATGTACTGACCGGGCATCGCTACCAGCTCGACTGGATCGACGCGCTTGGCTTTCCGCGCGAGCTGCTGCCTGAGCTGCGCCAGGATGCGGACGACTTCGGCCGCACGCGGCGGGACGTGCTGGGGCTTGACGTGCCGATCCTGGCTTGTGCCGGGGACCAGCTCGCCGGCGCAATCGGCCTGGGATGCCTCGATGCCGGCCAGGCGATGTGCCTGCATGGCACCGGCAGCTTCGTCGACCTGGTAGTCGGTCCGAACCTTCCTGCCCGCAGCGGCAAGTCGGACAGCACCCTGACCATGACCGCGCGCCGGCAACTGGGCGTGTCGCATTTCTCCGTCGAAACCTTTGTCGCCACCACCGGCTCCGCGCTCAACTGGGTCTGCGACAAGCTCGGCTGGTTCGAGAACGCCAGGCAAATCAGTGCGCTGGCCAGCACCGTTGCGTCTTCACGAGGCGTGACCTTTATTCCCGCGCTGACCGGCCTGCGCGTCCCACGCATGCAGCCCGAGGCGCGCGCCGCACTGACCGGCATCTCGATGGCAACGACGCAGGCCGAGATGGCCTTTGCCATCCTTGAAGGCATTGCGCATTCGGTGACTTCCTGCATCGAGGCAAACCGGGAGATCGCGGGCGTGCCGGTGTCGGAGCTCGTGGTTGGCGGCGGCTTGTCCGGCAGCGATGCGCTGCTGCAGATGCAGGCGGATCTCAGCGGAATTTCCATCCACCGCATGAAGGAGACCGACCGCGCCAGCCTGCGCGGCATCGCTTACCTTGCCGGCTCGTCCGGCCTGCTTTGGGATTCCATGCAGCAGGCCCGGACCACCACCACCCCGGACGCAGTATTCGAACCGGCGATCAGCGCCGATGAGCGCGCCCAGCGGCGCGCGCTCTGGCATGCGCGGGTGGCATCCGAGCTCAACCATGCGGACGCGCTTGCGGTCCATTAATCAGGAGCAATAACAGACATGGTGATTTTTCCATCCCGCAGCGCTAACCGCGAGCGCGCCGCCATGACCAGCACCGAGCCGTTGCGGCTGGTGCGCCGGGACCTGCTCGACCGCCTGGAGGCGGATGCGTTCGACATCCTGGTGGTCGGCGGCGGCGTGACGGGCGCCTACGCCGCGCTGGATGCCAGCTTGCGCGGCTATCGCGTGGCGCTGGTTGAAAAGTGCGACTTCGCCGCGGGGACCTCTTCCAAGTCATCCAAGATGGTGCACGGCGGCCTGCGCTATATCGAGCAGGGCAATCTCGGCCTGGTACGCCATTCACTGCTGGAGCGCCAGCGCCTGCGCCGCAACGCGCGCCACCTGGTGCAGCGGCTGCCGTTCCTGTTCCCGGTGATGGAGCGCAACGGCGTGTTCGACAAGCGCCTCGCCAAGGCCTTCGAGAGCCTGCTCTGGACCTACGACCTCGCCGGTGGCTGGCGCGAGGGAATCCTGCACCAGAAGCTGACCAAGGCCGAGGTGCTGTCCCACTGCCCGACCTTCAATGAGGAACATCTGACCGGCGGCTACCTGTACTTCGATGCGCGCGTCGATGATGCCCGCCTGACACTGAACATCGCGCGCACGGCAGCGTTCCACGGAGCGGCCGTGGTCAATCACGCGACCGTCGCCGAGATCACCCGCGACGGCCACGGCAAGGTGGATGGCGCCATTGTCCACGCCGGCGAGCGCGAGATCCGCGTGCGCGCAGGCGTGGTCATCATGGCAACCGGCGTCTGGCTGCGCGACTGGACCGGCCGCAGGAAGGGCGAGGCCAGGACCCTGCACATTCGCCCTGCCAAGGGCGTCCACGTTGCCATCCCGTGGCTGAAGATCCGCAATGACTGCACGGTGACGATCCCGGTGCCCGGGCGCAGCCGCCGGGCAACGATCACGCGGTGGGGCAATGTGTCCTACCTCGGCACCACCGACGAAGACTATGAGGGCGACCTCGACAATGTCATGTGCACCCGGCAGGAGCTCGACTTCCTGCTGGAGGGCGCGCGCTCGGCACTAAAGACCGACCTGACGGCGGATGACGTGGTCGGCAGCATCGCGGGGTGCCGCCCGCTGGTGGCGCCGCCCGGCGGCAAGACCCTGGAAATCAAGCGCAATCACGAGATTCATACCGCGGACGACGGCCTGGTGACCATCGTCGGCGGCAAGCTCACGACCTCGCGGCACATGGCCGAGCAGACCATCGATGCGGCGCAGAAGGTCATCGGCAAGCGCAGCAAGTGCCTGACCAGATCGGCCTATCTGCTCGGGGCGGCTGGCTATGACGCGCAGGCCATCGTCGCATCCGGCGGCATGTCCGCGCACCTGGGCGAGCGCTATGGCACGGAAGCGCGCTTTGTCAGCGACATCCTGCAGGCGGACGCCACCCTGGCCAGGCCGATCGTCGAAGGCCTGCCGTATACGGAAGCCGAAATCGTCTACGCCGTGCGCCATGAACTGGCCGGCACGGTTGACGACGTCTTGTCACGACGCATCCGCGCCCGCCTGATGGCGCGCGATGCCTCCGCCCGCGCCGCAGCGCGGGTGGGCCAGATCCTCCAGGCCGAACTCGGATTGTCCGAAGCGGCCGTGGCGCGGCAGGTCAGCGAATACCTGGCCGCCGTCGCCCTCGAAAAATCCGTCCTCATGGGAGACTCAGCATGATCAGCAAGGAAGCCATCAAGCGCGGCTACAACCGCGGCAACTACGTCGTCGGCGCCCACACGCCGCCGGGCTATGCGGCGAACATCCAGGGCACCCCGGATGCGCCGGGCCTGCAACGCGACACCATTGCCGTCTGCGCGGCCGATATTGCGGCCTTGCGCAAGGTGGCCGACGAGGTCCTGACCGATACCGCCGACGTCGTGGCGTGGACGCGCGACTGGTGGGCAGGATCGATGATCACGGAGACCGCCGGCAGGCCCGCCACGCCGCGCGGGGTCATCGTGCGCGCTTCCACCGTGGAACAGGTGCAGGCAGTCATGCGCATTGCCAGCGCCAGTGCCATTCCGGTCACCGTATCGGCCGGCCGCAGCAACGTGACGGGCGCCGCCCTGCCCGTGCGCGGCGGCATCGTGCTGGACGTGTGCGGCCTGAACCAGTTGGTCGGATTCGACAAGGACAGCCAGATCGTCGACGTGGAAGCCGGCATGTTCGGCGACATTTTCGAACAGACCGTGCAGAAGGAATTCGGCATGACGATGGGCCACTGGCCATCGTCGTACGCGATCAGCACGGTCGGCGGATGGGTAGCCTGCCGCGGCGCCGGTCAGTTGTCCACGCGCTACGGCAAGATCGAGGACATGGTGTTCGGCATGGATGTGGTGCTGGCCGACGGCAGCCTCGTCACCGTGGGCGGCTACTCGCGCGCGGCATTGGGCCCGGATCTGCAGCAACTGTTCATCGGGTCCGAGGGCATGCTGGGCGTGATCGTGCGCGTGCGCCTCAAGCTGCACCGCCTGCCCGACTACGGGCGCGCCATCGCCTATGGCTTCAAGACCTTTGCCATCGGCCTGGAGGCCTGCCGCGAAATCATGCAGCGCGGGGCCAATCCCGCGGCGCTGCGGCTCTATGACGAACTGGAGAGTGGCGTGCAGTTCGGGCTGCCGGACACCAACGTCCTGCTGGTTGCCGACGAGGGGGCGCGCGAGATGGTCGATGCGGTGATGACGATCAGCGAGCGCGTGTGCCAGGAACTTGGTGACAAGCTGGACAGCGAGTCCATTTTCGAGCGCTGGCTCGACACGCGCTACCTGACCGGCAAGAGCGCCGAGGGCTTCAAGCGCAGCCCCGGCTTTGTCGCCGACACGCTCGAAATGTCGGGACCGTGGCGCGACCTGGCTGCCATCTACGCGGACGTGGTCAAGGCCATCAATGCCGTGCCGGGCACCCTCGCCGGCTCCGCGCACCAGTCGCACGCCTATGTGGACGGCGCCTGCCTGTACTTCTCGCTGCGCGGTGAGGTCGCGGTGGAAGACCGCCAGAAGTGGTATCGCCAGGCATGGGATGCTGCCAATGCGGTGCTGATCCAATACAATGCAGCACTGAGCCACCACCACGGAATCGGACTGTTGCGCGCGCCATACATGGCCCCGTCGCTGGACACGGCGTTCCCGCTGCTGGCGGCGGTCAAGCAGGCACTCGACCCGCAGAATATCCTGAACCCAGGCAAGCTGGGTCTCAGTGACGTGCTCACCAACGAACCGAAGTAACCAGCATGGACAGGTCCCTCGGTGCGCGCCTGACGCGACACCCCGTCATCGGCACACTCTACGGTGTTGACCAGATCGACGCCATTTTTGAAAGCGTGGCCGAAGTCTGCATTGTCGCCAACGTGGAACTGCGCAAGCTGCAGCCCGTCATCGCCACGCTGGCCAGCGCCGGCAAGTACGTCATCGTCAATATCGACAGCTGCGAAGGCTTGTCGCAGGACAAGGGCGGGGTGGAGTACCTGGCCGACATCGGGGTGACCAGTCTGGTTTCCACGCGCGTGGCAACGATCCAGCGCGCCAACCGCGCCGGCATGGTGACGATGCAGAAGGTCTTTGTGACCGACCGCTCCACCTGGCCGCGCAGCGTCAAGGCGCTCGAACAGAGCGACCCGAACCTGGTGCAGCTGATGCCGGCACCGATGCTGTCGCACCTGCCAGAAGCGGACCGCAAGGCGCTGCCGCCGATCGTGACATCAGGCTTTGTCTGCAATCGGGATGATATCCGCAGCGCGCTCGCACAAGGCGCTGTGGCCGTCTCCACCAGCGACCGCAAGCTCTGGAACCTGGAAGCGAGAGCGCTGAAGGCGTAAGAGTCCCGCCTGGGCAGTTTCGCTGACCGCTGATCGGCCAAAACTGGCCTGCAGCCGCAGGAAGATCGTATAGTCATGTCCTCGGACCTGGCTTGCCCCGCGCCGCGCCGGCCTGCGCCGCGCAGCCTGCAAGCCACCCCCCACATTCCTGATCCCGGAGGACTCCCCCATGAAAACCAAAGCCGCCATCGCCTGGAAAGCCGGCGCCCCGCTGACCATTGAAGACGTGGACCTGGACGGCCCGCGCGCCGGGGAAGTGCTGGTGGAAGTCAAGGCCACCGGCATCTGCCATACCGATTACTACACCCTGTCCGGCGCCGACCCGGAAGGCATCTTCCCGGCAATCCTGGGCCATGAGGGCGCCGGCATTGTCACCGACGTTGGCCCCGGCGTGACCTCGCTCAAGCCCGGCGACCACGTGATCCCGCTGTACACGCCGGAATGCCGCCAGTGCAAGTTCTGCCTGTCGCGCAAGACCAACCTGTGCCAGGCGATCCGCGCCACGCAGGGCAAGGGCCTGATGCCGGACGGCACCTCGCGCTTTTCTATCGACGGCAAGCCGATCTTCCACTACATGGGCACCTCGACCTTCGCCAACCACATCGTGGTGCCGGAGATCGCGCTGGCCAAGATCCGCCCGGATGCGCCGTTCGACAAGGTCTGCTACATCGGCTGCGGCGTCACCACCGGCGTGGGCGCGGTGCTGTTCACCGCCAAGGTGGAAGCCGGCGCCAACGTGGTGGTGTTTGGCCTGGGCGGCATCGGCCTGAACGTGATCCAGGCGGCCAAGATGGTGGGCGCCGACAAGATCATCGGCGTGGACCTGAACCCGGGCCGCGAAGCCATGGCGCGCAAGTTCGGCATGACCCACTTCATCAACCCGAAGGACGTGGAGAACGTGGTCGACCACATCATCCAGCTGACCGACGGCGGTGCAGACTATTCGTTCGAATGCATCGGCAACACGCAGGTCATGCGCCAGGCGCTGGAGTGCTGCCACAAGGGCTGGGGCAAGTCGATCATCATCGGCGTGGCCGAGGCCGGCGCGGAGATCTCGACGCGCCCGTTCCAGCTGGTGACCGGGCGCGAGTGGAAGGGCTCGGCCTTTGGCGGCGCGCGCGGGCGCACCGATGTGCCCAGGATCGTCGACTGGTACATGGAAGGCAAGCTCAATATCGACGACCTGATCACGCACACGCTGCCGCTGGAGCGCATCAACGAGGGCTTCGACCTGATGAAGCGCGGCGAGTCGATCCGCTCCGTGGTGCTCTACTGAGGACGGCGCCGACATGGAACTGATCTCGCAACACGGCTGCCACGGCGGCGTGCAGCGCTTCTATCGCCATGATTCGACGGCGATCGGGCTGCCGATGCGTTTCTCGGTCTACCTGCCGCCGCAGGCGCAGGCAGGCGGCAAGGTGCCGGTGCTGTTCTACCTGGCCGGCCTGACCTGCACCGAGGAAACCTTCATGATCAAGGCCGGTGCGCAGCGCTTTGCCGCCGAGCACGGCCTGATGCTGGTGGCGCCCGATACCAGCCCGCGCGGAGCGGGCCTGCCGGGCGAGGCCGATGCCTGGGACTTCGGCGTGGGTGCCGGGTTCTATGTCGATGCCACCGAGGCGCCGTGGCAGGAGTACTGGCGCATGGAAAGCTACGTGGCCGACGAACTGTTCGGGCTGGTCACCACCGCCTTGCCGGGCGATGCCGGCCGCGTCGGCATCTTCGGGCATTCCATGGGCGGGCACGGCGCGCTGGTGCTGGCGCAGCGCCATCCGCAGCGCTTCCGCTCGGTGTCGGCGTTTGCGCCGATCGCCGCCCCGTCACGCTGCCCGTGGGGTGAGAAGGCTTTTACCGGCTACCTGGGCAGCGACCGCGCCGCGTGGGCCGAATATGACGCCAGCGAGCTGATGGCACGCCAGCAGGGCGCGCCCTTCCCGGCTGGCATTTTGGTCGACCAGGGGCTGGACGACCAGTTCCTGCAAAGCCAACTGCATCCGGAAGCATTCGCGGCAGCCTGCCAGGCCGTCGGCCAGCCGCTGACGCTGCGCCGGCATAGCGGCTACGACCACGGCTACTACTTCATCACCAGCTTTATCGCCGACCACATCCGCCACCACGCGGCGCAGCTGTAGACGCGCCGCATCAACCTTCCGCCACCCGGCGGTATGCCCCCGGGCGCGATCCGGTCCAGCGCCGGAACGCCCGGTGGAATGCGCCCGGCTCGGCAAAGCCGAGTTCGGCCGCGATATCCGCCACCGGGCGGCCGGAATGGCTGAGCGCCTCGATGGCAAGATCGCGCCGCAGCGCATCCTTCAGATCCTGGTAGCTGACGCCCTCCTCCATCAGCCGGCGCCGCAGCGATGATGCGGAAAGGTTCAGGCTGATTGCCAGGTCTTCAAAGGTGGGCCATTGATCCGGACGCTGGTTGCGCAGCAGCCTGCGCACGCGCGCGCCCACGCTGGCGCGGTCGGAGTACTTCACCACCACGTTGTGCGGCGCATCGCGCAGGAAGGCCTTCAGGCTGCGCTCGTCCTGGCGCACCGGCTGCTCCAGCAGTGCCGAGTCGAAGACCAGCGCCGTGGCCGGCTGCCCGAACGCCAGCTGGCGCGAATACATGACGCGGTATTCCGCGCTGTACTGCGGCTCGTCGTAGTCGAAGGCCGCCAGCCGCACCGGCACGCGCCGCCGCAGCAGCCAGCTCATCAGGCCATGCAGCATGATCAGCATGGTTTCCTTGGCAAACACGCCGGGCTGCCGCCCCAGGTGCGCGCAAGGCGCGGTCAGCACCAGCGCGGCCTCGTCGCCGTGGCGCTCCAGCCGCACGCCGATATCGTCCAGCAGCAGCCGGAAGTACCGCGTGATGCGCTCCAGTCCCTGCCCCAGGGTGCGGCTGCCGGCCACCGCGTGGCACAGCATGGCAAAGCTGCCGCATTTCATGCTGCGCGAATCCTGCCCGAAGAATTCATCGTCCAGCGCCGCCGCCACGGCCATCCACAGCTCGCTGTAGCTGGCGGCCGATACGCGTGACTGCGGCACCGCCAGCAGCGCCGGCGCAATGCCAGAGCCGCGCAGCACCGGATCCGGGTCGATGCCGCGCGCGCGCAGCCCCGCGATGGCGTGGTGGACGAAACAGATGGCGACACTGCCTTTTTCCATGGCGCTGGAGGGTGGCAAACGAGTTCACGAAGATTGGCGGATTTTGGCATAGGAGCCCGCCCCCGGCGTTCCTACACTGCCCGCAGGTCAAACGCCAAGCGCGCATTCTGCCTGACTTGCCGCGCGGCTCCAAACCCCCACCCTCATCTGCCATGCACAGCGACTACACCGAAGAGCAAACCATGATCCGCGACAGCGCGCGCGCCTTTGCCAGCGAACGGCTGGCAGTGGGCGCCGCGCAATGGGACCGCGACGGCCGCCTGCCCGATGAAGTCGTCGCCGAGATGGGCGCGCTGGGGCTACTGGGCATGATCGTTCCCGAGGAATGGGGCGGCACCTATACCGACTACGTCGCCTATGCGCTCGCCATCGAAGAAATTGCCGCCGGCTGCGCCGCCTGCGCCACGATGATGAGCGTGCACAACTCGGTCGGCTGCGGGCCGGTCCTGCACTATGGCACCGATGCGCAGAAAGAACGCTACCTGGCGCGGCTGGCCAGCGGGGAGCTGATCGGCGCGTTCTGCCTGACCGAGCCGCAGGCCGGCTCCGAGGCGCACAACCTGCGCACGCGCGCGCGCTTCACCGACAACGGCTGGGTGCTCAACGGCAGCAAGCAGTTCGTCACCAACGGCCAGCGCGCCGGTGTGGCGGTGGTGTTCGCCTCGACCGAGCCCGAGCGCGGCAAGAAGGGCATCTCGGCCTTCCTTGTCCCCACAAACACCCCCGGCTTTATCGTCCACGCCCCGGAGAAAAAGCTCGGCATCCGCGCCTCGGACACCTGCGCGATCACGCTGGAAGACTGCACCGTGCCGCATGACGCACTGCTGGGCGAGCCCGGCGAGGGCCTGCGCATTGCGCTGTCCAACCTGGAAGGCGGACGCATCGGCATCGCCGCGCAGGCAATCGGCATTGCACGCTCAGCCTTCGAGGCCGCATGTCGCTATGCATCGGAACGCATCCAGTTCGGCCGCGCACTGCGTGAACACCCGCCCATTGCCAACATGCTGGCCGACATGGCCACCGAGCTGAACGCCGCGCGCCTGCTGGTGCACCGCGCCGCGCGCATGCGTAGCGAAGGCGTGCCGTGCCTGTCCGAAGCCTCGCAGGCCAAGCTGTATGCGTCCGAGCTGGCCGAGCGCGTGTGCTCCAAGGCGTTGCAGATCCACGGCGGCTACGGCTACCTCGAAGACTACCCGGTCGAGCGCCACTACCGCGACGCCCGCATCACCCAGATCTACGAAGGCACCAGCGAGATCCAGCGCATGCTGATCGCGCGCAGCCTGTAGTCCCCCATCCCTTGCCAACAGAACCAGACCTTCCGGAGACAACCATGAGTGCCGTGCCCAAGACCGACAATGCCGTGCCGACCGTGCCGCTGCTGATCAACGGCGAATGGGTGGATTCATCCGCCACCGAATTCCGCAACGTGGTCAATCCCGCCACGCAGGAAGTGCTGGCACGCGTGCCGCTGGCCACCGCAAGCGAGGTCGCCGCTGCCGTGGGCGCCGCACACCGCGCCTTTGCCACGTGGCGCCACACGCCCATCGGCGCACGGCTGCGCGTCATGCTGCGCTTCCAGGCCCTGATCCGCGAGCACAGCAAGCGTATCGCCGCCATCCTGACCGCCGAGCAGGGCAAGACCCTGGCCGATGCCGAGGGCGACATCTTCCGCGGGCTGGAGGTGGTCGAACACGCCTGTTCGATCGGCACCCTGCAGCAAGGGGGCTTTGCCGAGAACGTGGCCGCCACCGTCGACACCTACACGCTGCAGCAGCCGATTGGCGTGTGCGCGGGTATCACCCCGTTCAACTTCCCGGCGATGATCCCGCTGTGGATGTTCCCGATGGCGATCGTGTGCGGCAATACCTTTGTGCTCAAGCCGTCGGAGCAGGACCCGCTGTCCACCGTGGAGCTGGTCAAGCTGGCGCTGGAAGCCGGCGTGCCGCCGGGCGTGCTGAACGTGGTGCACGGCGCCAAGGACGTGGTCGATGCGCTGTGCACGCACCCGGACATCAAGGCGGTGTCGTTCGTGGGCTCGACCGCCGTTGGCACCCATGTCTATAACCTGGCCAGCGCGCACGGCAAGCGCGTGCAGTCGATGATGGGCGCGAAGAATCATGCCGTGGTACTGCCCGATGCGCACAAGGAGCAGACGCTGAACGCGCTGGCCGGTGCAGGCTTCGGCGCGGCCGGCCAGCGTTGCATGGCCACCTCGGTGGTGGTGCTGGTGGGGGCGGCACGCGACTGGGTGCCCGACCTGGTCGAACGCGCCAAGACCCTGAAAGTCGGCGCCGGCGCTGAAGCAGGCACCGATGTCGGCCCCGTGGTATCGGTGGCGGCAAAGGAACGGATCCTCGGCCTCATCGCCGCCGGCGAGCGCGAAGGCGCGACGCTGGTGCTGGATGGCCGCGGCGTGGAGGTGCCGGGCTTTCCGCAGGGCAACTTCATCGGCCCGACCATCTTTACCGATGTCCGGACCGACATGTCGATCTACACCGAGGAGATCTTCGGGCCGGTGCTGGTGGTGATCGGCGTCGATACGCTGGACGAGGCCATCGCCCTGGTCAACCGCAACCCGTTCGGCAACGGCACCGGCGTGTTCACGCAGAGCGGCGCCGCGGCGCGCAAGTTCCAGAGCGAGATCGACGTGGGCCAGGTCGGCATCAACATCCCCATCCCGGTGCCGGTGCCCTACTTCAGCTTCACCGGATCGCGTGGCTCCAAGCTGGGCGACCTGGGTCCGTACGGCAAGCAGGTGGTGCAGTTCTATACGCAGACCAAGACGGTGACGGCGCGGTGGTTTGATGACGCGACGGTCAACGATGGGGTGAACACCACCATCAGCCTGAAGTAATCGGGCGGCATTCAAGAACGACACGGAAGGAGACCCCATGCATATCGCCTTCATCGGCCTCGGCAACATGGGCGCGCCCATGGCGCGCAACCTGCTCAAGGCCGGCCATACGCTGACCGTATTTGACCTGAACGCCGCGGCGGTGGCGTCGCTGTGCGCCGAGGGCGCCGCCACCGCGGATTCCGCCCGCAAGGCCGTGGCCGAAGCAGACTTTGTCATCACCATGCTGCCCGCCGCTGCCCATGTGCGCAGCGCCTACCTGGGCCCGGAAGGCGTGCTGGCCGGCGTGCGCCCGGGCGTGCCGCTGGTGGACTCCAGCACCATCGACCCCGCCACCGTGCGCGAACTGGCCGCTGCCGCCGAGGCGCACGGCAATGCGCTGGCCGATGCACCGGTCTCCGGCGGCACCGTTGGCGCCCAGGCCGGCACGCTGACCTTCATGGTCGGCGCCACCGAAGCGCTGTTCGCCCAGGTGCGCCCGGTGCTGGCCGGCATGGGGCGCAACCTGGTCCACTGCGGTGGCACCGGCACCGGCCAGGTCGCCAAGATCTGCAACAACCTGATCCTCGGCATCTCCATGATCGGCGTATCCGAGGCGATGGCGCTGGGCGTCAAGCTGGGCATCGACGCCAATGTGCTGGCCGGCATCGTCAATACCTCCACCGGCCGCTGCTGGGCCTCGGATACCTGCAACCCCTGGCCCGGCGTGATCGAGACCGCGCCGGCCGGGCGCGGCTACACCGGCGGCTTTGGCGCCGACCTGATGCTCAAGGACCTGGGCCTGGCCAACGACGCCGCGCGCAGCGTGAAGCAGCCGCTGTTCCTGGGCGCGCTGGCGCAGCAGGTCTACCAGGCCGTGAGCCATGCCGGCGACGGCCAGCTCGACTTCTCCGGCGTGATCCGCCAGTACCTGTCCGCCGCTGACAAGGAGTCCAAGCAATGATCGAGTTCGCCCTGCACGGCCACGTCGCCACGCTGACGCTGAGCCGCCCGCCCGCCAACGCCTTCACTGCGGAAGGCCTGCAGCAGTTGCGCGAGCTGGTGGCAAAGATCGACGCCAACCCCGAAGTGCGCGCCGTGGTGGTCACCGGTGCCGGCGAGAAGTTCTTCAGCGCCGGCGCCGACCTGAACGGCTTCGCCGAGGGCGACCGCGCCCATGCCCGCGTGATGGCGCAGCAGTTCGGCAGCGCCTTCGAGGCCCTGCAGAACGCGCGGCCCGTGGTGATCGCCGCGATCAACGGCTATGCCATGGGCGGCGGGCTGGAATGCGCACTGGCCTGCGATATCCGCATCGCCGAGGAACACGCGCAGATGGCCCTGCCTGAAGCCGCGGTCGGCCTGCTGCCGTGCGGCTGCGGCACGCAGACGCTGCCGTGGCTGGTCGGCGAAGGCTGGGCCAAGCGCATGATCCTGACCAACGAGCGCGTGGATGCCGCCACCGCGTTGCGCATCGGGCTGGTGGAAGAAGTCGTGCCGCGCGGCCAGGCCATCGCCACCGCGCTGGCGATGGCTGAGCGCGCCTGCAACGTGAGTCCCCGGGCCGCCGCGCACAGCAAGCGGCTGGTGCACCTGGCGCGCCAGGGCGTGCCACGCCAGGCCGCGCTGGCGCTGGAGCGCGAGCGCTTTGTCGACCTCTTCGACGATGCCGATCAGCGCGAAGGCGTCAACGCCTTCCTCGAGAAACGAACGCCGCAATGGCGCAACGCCTAGGAGCCCGCCATGCGCCTGACTGAAGAGACCAAGGCCGCCAACCTGGATGCCGCCGAGCCGGAGGTGCTGTTCCAGGTCGTCAACGGTGTCGGCATTGCCACGCTGAACCGGCCGCGCCAGCTCAATGCCCTGTCGCACCCGATGATCGTCGCGCTCGGTGCGCAGATGGAAGCCTGGGCGCGGGATGACGCCGTCCGCGCAGTGGTGCTGCGCGGCGCCGGCCCCAAGGCCTTCTGCGCCGGCGGCGACATCCGCGCGCTGACCGACAGCTACCGCGACGGCACCCCGCTGCACCGGCGCTTCTTCATCGACGAATACACGCTGGATTACCGCCTGCACCGCTATCCCAAGCCGCTGGTGGCGCTGATGGACGGCATCGTCATGGGCGGCGGCATGGGCCTGGCGCAGGCCGCGCACCTGCGCATCGTCACCGAACGCTCGCGCGTGGCCATGCCCGAAACCGGTATCGGCCTGGTGCCGGACGTGGGCGCCAGCCATTTCCTGTCGAAGCTGCCGGTGCAGCTGGCGCTGTACCTGGGACTGACCGGAGTCACCATCGGCGCGGCCGACGCGCTGCTGTGCGGGCTGGCCGATGCCGCGGTGGACTGCGCCACGCTGGCCGGGCTGGAGCAGACCCTCGCCGGCATCGCCTGGGGCCATGACGCGCTCGCTGACCTGCGCCATGCGCTGGTGCGCGAGCCGGTGGCCAGCGCCGCCGACGCGCCGCTGCTGCAGGTGCTGCCGGCGCTGCTGCAGCACTTCCCGGCGCATGCCACGCTGCCCGAGATCCTGGCCGGACTGGCCTGCCAGGACGACCCGGCCTACACCGCCTGGGCCACGCGCACCATCGACGTGCTGCGCACCCGCTCGCCGCTGTCCGCCTGCGCCACGCGCGAACTGCTGCTGCGCGGTCGCCGCATGGACCTGGCCGACTGCTTCCGCATGGAACTGGCGGTGGTGGTCAACACGTTCTCGCAGGGGGACTTCATCGAAGGCGTGCGCGCGCTGATCGTCGACAAGGACAACACGCCGCACTGGCGCATCGCCAGCTATGAAGCCGTCGATGACGTCGCCGTGCAGGCGCTGTTCCGGCCGTGGTGGGCACCGGGCGAACAGCCGCTGCCCCTGCCCGCCTGAGCGGATGCACCACCGTGAGCCTCGACGCGCTGCTGGCGCGCAGCCCCTGGGCGGCGGCACTGACCCCGGAGCAACGCCAGCGCGTGCGCGCCGAACTGCGTGAGCGCGCGGTGCCGCAAGGCGCCTATGTCATCCGCAAGGGCGACCTGGCCGACTGCTGGCTTGGCATCGCACAAGGCCTGGTCAAGGTGCATTGCGCATCGCCCTCGGGCAAGCGCGCGACGCTGACCGGCGTGCCGGCCGGTGGCTGGCTCGGTGAAGGCTCCCTGCTCAAGCGCGAGGCGCTGCGCTATGACGTAGTGGCCCTGCGCGATTCACGCATCGCCTGCATGCCGGGGGCGACGTTCCGCTGGCTGCAGGAGACCAGCCTTCCCTTCAACCGCTATCTGCTCGACCAGCTCAATGAAAGGCTGGGCCTGTTTATCGCCACCGTAGAGCATGAGCGGCTGCACGGCATCGAAGGACGCGTGGCGCGGGCGCTGGCTACGCTATTCCATCCCGTGCTATGCCCTTCCGGACCGGGCCCGGCGTTGCATCTGACGCAGGAAGAAGTCGGCCTGCTGGCGGGCATCTCGCGCCAGCGGGCTAATGCGGCGCTCAAGGTGCTGGAGGATGAAGGCTTGCTGGCGGTCAAGCACAGCGTGGTGCATGTGCTTGACCTGGAGGCGCTGCGCCGCTACTGAGCGCAGCGCTGGTTCATGCCTGCGCGGTTGATGCCGGCTTGACCAGCCCGTCGGCCCGGAACATCGCCTTGATGCCCCGCACCGCCTGCCGGATGCGCGATTCGTTCTCGATCAGGGCAAAGCGCACATACTCGTCGCCATAGTCGCCAAAGCCGATGCCCGGCGAGACCGATACCTTGGCCTTGGCCAGCAGCTGCTTGGAGAATTCCAGCGAGCCCAGCGCGCGGTACGGCTCGGGAATCCGCGCCCAGATATACATCGACGCCTTCGGGATCTCCACCGGCCAGCCTGCTTCGATCAGCCCGCGCGCCAGCACGTCACGGCGCGACTGGTACTGCGCGGCGATCTCGCTGACGCATTGCTGGTCGCCCTCCAGCGCGGCAATGGCCGCGATCTGCAGCGGCGTGAAGGTGCCGTAGTCGTGATAGCTCTTGATGCGCGTCAGCGCCGCCACCAGGTCCGGGTTGCCCACCATGAAGCCCACGCGCCAGCCCGCCATGTTGTAGCTCTTGGACAGCGTGAAGAACTCCACCGCGATGTCCTTGGCGCCCGGCACCTGCATGATCGACGGCGCCTTCCAGCCATCGAACACGATGTCGGCATAGGCCAGGTCGTGCACCACGAAGATGTCGTGCTTGCGTGCCAGCGCAATCACGCGCTCGAAGAAGTCCAGCTCAACGCATTGCGCGGTGGGGTTGGACGGAAAGCCCAGCACGATCATCTTCGGCTTGGGATAGCTGCCGCGGATGGCACGCTCCAGCTCGGCAAAGAAATCGATGCCCGGCACCAGCGGCACCGAGCGGATATCCGCGCCGGCAATGACCGCGCCGTAGATATGGATGGGGTAGCTGGGATCGGGCACCAGCACCGTGTCGCCGCGGTCCAGCGTGGCCAGCATCAAGTGCGCCAGGCCTTCCTTGGACCCGATGGTGACGATGGCCTCGGTATCCGGGTCGATCTCGACGTCATAGCGTTCGCGGTACCAGTGCGCGATCGCGCGGCGCAGCCGCGGGATGCCCTTGGAGGCCGAATAGCCGTGCGTATCGGGCCGTTGCGCCGCTTCCGTGAGCTTGGCCACGATATGCGCCGGCGTGGCGCCATCGGGGTTGCCCATGCTCATGTCGATGATGTCCTCGCCACGGCGGCGGGCGGCCATCTTCAGCTCGGCGGTGATATTGAAAACGTACGGGGGAAGGCGATCGATGCGCGCAAAGCGGCGCTTGCCAGAAGCGGCAGTCATGGAGGAAGTCCTTTACGTAAGCGCCCGGAACCGTCCGAGCGACGTCGGCAGCCGTTGTCTCGGCTGCCGGAGACTCATGTTAGCGGGGATGCGGCGAATGCACAACGGTCACGTGAGGCCGCGCGGAAGATCAAAGCAGCTTGCCGCCCGGCGGACGCGTCGGCCGGTCCGGCGGCAGGTTGCGCACGATGCAGTCCAGCGCGCGCGAATCTGACTTGCCGCCAAGCGCCGCGCTGACCGAATCCCGATACTGCGTTGGCGAGATGCGCTGGTAGTAGAGCCGCGAGGTCTGGTCCAGCCAGTAGACGTAGTTGTCGTCGCCCCTGCTGCCACTGGTGCGCAGCCAGTCGCTGATATTGCTGGAGCCAACCACCATGTTGGGGCAAGCGGTCTGCAGCGAATCGAGATAGGCATTGAAGCCCTTGGCCTGGATATTGCGCACGGAGTCCGGCGCACAGGCCGCCAGCAACGCTGCGCAGGCGCAGGCCAGCGCGAAGCGCCGGCTGATCGTGAAGCGGCGAAAGGTGGGCGAAGGCTGCACGGCAGGGTCTCCCTGGCGGATGGCGGTCGCACTATCTTACCGGCACCCCGCCCGCTTCAGTCGTCCAGCGTCTCATGCACCGCCGAAGCGCCACGCTTCCAGTACGCCGACGCGCGGATACGGCGCTTGTCGACACCGCGTTCGCTGACCAGGTACTGGCGCACCGCTTTCATCGCCGCGGCTTCACCAGCGGCCCACACATAACCCTCGCCGCGCGGCAGCGTGAGCTTGCGCAGCGCCCCTTCCAGCAGGCTGCCTTCCAGCGCATCGCCACGATGCAGCCAATGCACATCGCATTGCGCCTGCGTCGGCAGCGAAATCTGCGCCGCGGCATCGCCTACTTCCACCACCACGATGGCACGCGTATCGGCCCCGAGCTCTTCCAGGCGCCGGGCGATCGCCGGCAGCGCGGTATCGTCGCCGATCAGCAGGTGCCAGTCGAACGCCGTGGGCACCACGAACGAGCCGCGCGGCCCGCCCACGCCCAGGTACTGGCCCGGCTGCGCCTGCGCCGCCCAGGTCGACGCGGGACCATCGCCATGCAGCACGAACTCGATATCCAGCTCCTGCTTCGCCCCATCGTAGCGGCGCGGCGTGTAGTCGCGCGCGGGCGGCCGCGGCTGGCCTTCGGGGAAGGTGATGCCGTCCGGGGTGACCTGCGGCAGCACCGGCTTGTCAGCGCCGTCCACCGGGAAGAAGACCTTGACGTGGTCGTCGAACGACGCCGAGACAAAGTCCTGCAGATCAGCGCCGCCAAGCGTGACACGCAGCAACTGCGGTGACACTTGCGTGGTGCGCACCACTTGCAGCAGGCGCATCTTGAGCGGATGGCGCACGCGCTGCACAGTCAGGTCGCGTGCGGAGGCTTGATTGTTCTCACTCATATTGGAATTCCTTGGGATAGAACCCGGCACCTGCCGGGTCAGGTTGCCGATGGCCGCAGCCAGCGTCAGTGCCACATGTCAGGCCTTGCGCACCGCTTCGATCTCGGCCGCCGCGCGCAGCAGGATCTCCGCGATGCGGCGCTGCTCGTCGGCGCCCGCATCGCTGCGCAGCGCAATGGCACGCTTGATCGCGGCGCGGGCTTGCATCAGCTCGGGCAGCCAGCCGCCCTGCTCCGGCTCGGGCTGCGGCTCACCGCTCATGGCGCGCCGCATCCACTCAACCTTGCGCGCCACGTGGCGCAGCTTGGCAATCATCACCTCGACCCGCTCGCGGTTGGCCGCCAGGTGGGCCTTGCCGGTCTCGGACAGCTGGTAGCGCTTCTTGTTGCCTTCCGTATCGACGGTGGCGTAGCCGACTTCTTCCAGGTAAGTCAGGGCCGGATAGACCACGCCGGGACTCGGCTTGTAGAAGCCGTTGGTACGGGTCTCGATCGCCTTGATCAGTTCGTAGCCGTGGCTCGGCTTCTCTTCGAGCATCGCCAGCAGCAGCAACTGCAGGTCATCGGCGCTGAACTTGCGGCCCCGGCGCCAGCCTTCGCCGTCGAAGCTGCCGGGACCATCGGCGCCGGCAGGGCCGAAGCCGTCGTCATGCCCGCCGCCCCAGAAGCCGCCGCCGTGGCGGCCCATGGCGTGGTGGGCGAAGTGGCGCTCAAAGTGAGGCAAAAGGCGCATCAGCAGGTGACGGCCGTGGCCTGAGGAGCCAAAAGGGTGGGAATGATGGCGCATGACTACCTCCGATATGTCGTAAAACATATCTTACGATATATATCGTACGAGTGGAAGTCAAGGCGACGCGGCAGTCCCCGCCGCCTGGGGATTACCTCATGCGGTACCAGTGGCAGCCATCGGGACCGGTCTCACGCACCGCCTCGCCCCGCTCCAGCAGGTAGTTCAGGTGCGCAATGCTCTCGCCGGTAGCCATCCCCAACAGCCCGCCGCTTCCGGTGATGGGGCGCGAGAACAACTCACCAAACACATCCACCGCCCGCTTCGGCGTCCCCAACGCGCCACGCAAGCGGTCCAGCGCCTGCATCTGGCTCGCCCGCAGATAGTCAATCCGCGCATGCAGCCCACGGAACGGTTCGTTATGCGCCGGCAGCACCATCACATCGTCCGGCACGGCAGCGCGCACCTTGTCCAGCGAGGCCAGCCAGTCCTGCATCGGATCGGCATCGGGCTCGGTCGGGAACACCGATACGTTGGAGGAAATGCGCGGCAGCACCTGGTCGCCTGACACCAGCAGCTTCAGCGCCGGGCAGTACAGGCAGGCATGTTCGGGCGAATGGCCGGTGCCGACGATGACCCGCCAGTCGTGCGCGCCGATGCGCACGGTGTCGGCATCGGACAGGCGGTGGAAGCTCTCGGGCAAGGCGTGGACATATTTGCCGAAGCCGCCGAAGCGGGTGCGGTACACCTCGATCGCTTCGTCGTCCCAGCCGGCCTTGCGATAGAACTCGATCGCGTCATCGGGCGCCGCTCGCCCCGTATCCGCCGCCAGCACGCGGCACATCAGGTATTCCAGCCGCGTCATCCACAGCTGGCAGTCGAACTTGCCGGTCAGCCACCCGGCCATGCCGATGTGGTCGGGGTGCATATGGGTCACGAACAGGCGCGTCAGGCCGCCCGCGAGCGGGCCGCTTGCGGCGAACAGCGCGCGCCAGGCCTGGGCGGTTTCCGGGGTCTGCAACCCGGCGTCGACGGCGGCCCAGCCGCTGCCGTCGCGGATGGCCCACAGGTTGATGTGGTTCAGGCCCAGTGGCATCGGCATGCGCAGCCACAGCACACCGGGCGCTACCTCGCGGGCACGGCCGGGTTCGGGCGCGTCGCCACAGGGGTAGTCGAGCTCGGGCTTTTCGAGGGAGATGGGGGCGGCTGCGAGGGCGATGTCGGGGGATTGGGCGCTCATCGGTATCTGGGCCGGTGGGCCGGCCGTGCTGTGCGCGTTGGCCGGTGCGGCAATGCCCCGGCTCCGCGCGTTCTGGATAGCTGACACCTTAGCCCAGATGGGCGATTCCTGCTACGCGCGCCCTGCCCGCGTTCCGTGGTGTGGAATAGCGGTGAGCTATCGGGCCGGCGTCGGCAGCACCTTGCCCGGATTCAGCAGGTTCAACGGATCAAGCGCCTGCTTCACCTGCCACATCAGCTCCAGTTCCACCTGGGACTTGTAGCGCGTCAGGTCGTCGCGCTTGGCCACGCCGATGCCGTGCTCGGCCGAGATCGAGCCGTTTTCCGCATGGGCCATGCCGTCGACCAGTGCCGAGACCCGCTCATACCACTGCGCCAGGAACTCTTTTCCAGGCTGATCCCTGGGTCGCAGCGGGTTGAAGTGCACATTGCCGTCGCCCATATGGCCGTCGATCACCATGCACGCGTCCGGCACCAGCTCCAGCACCCTGGCCGAGGCTTCCTCCACAAACGTAGCGATGCGCGACAGCGGCACCGAGACATCGCACTTGATGCTGCCGCCGGTGCGGGTCTGGGCGTCGGAGATCTCTTCGCGGATGCGCCAGAAAGTCTGGGCGTCGGACAGGCTGGCGGCCACTGCGGCGTCCTGCACCAGGCCCTGGCTGAAGCCGGATTCGAGGATTTCCATCAGCGTGGCGTTGAGGCTTTCCGCATCGGTCCCGGAGGTGAGTTCGATCAGCACCATCCACTCGTGCTTGTCCTGCAGCGGCGAAGCCACGTTGCCAAGATATTCAAGCACCAGTTCCAGCGCGGGCCGCGAGATCAGCTCGAACGCGGTCACGGCCTGGCCGGACAGGCGCTTGGCTTCACCCAGCAAGGCCACGGCCGCGGCGGGGTCCTGTACGGCGACAAAGGCCACGGCGCTGCTGCGCGGCTGCGGCATCAGCTTGAGCACGGCGCCGGTGATGATGCCGAGCGTACCTTCCGCGCCGACGAACAGCTGCTTGAGGTCGTAGCCGGTGTTGTCCTTGCGCAGGCCGCGCAGCGATGAGTAGATGCGGCCATCGGGCAGCACCACCTCGATGCCGAGCACGAGGTCGCGCATATTGCCGTAGCGCAGCACCGCGGTGCCGCCGGCATTGGTCGACAGGTTGCCGCCGATCTGGCATGAGCCTTCGGAGCCGATGCGCAGCGGGAACAGGCGTTGCCCGGCCTCGGCGGCGCTGCGCGCCGCGCTCAGCGTGACGCCGGACTGCACGGTCATGGTGTCGTTGATGGTGTCGAGGTCCAGCACGCGGTTCATGCGGCTGAGGTTGACGACCACGGCGGTGCCGCTGTCGTCCGGCACGGCGCCGCCCATCAGCGAGGTATTGCCGCCCTGCGGCACCACCGGCACACGCCGGGCATGGCACCACTGCAGCACCTGGCTGACCTCTTCCGTCGATGACGGCAGCACCACTACCTGGGCCTGGCCGCGGTAGATGCCGCGGTAGTCGGTGACGTAGGCCTGCGTGTCGGCGTCGCCGCTGCGGCAGGCGCTTGCACCAACGATGGCCTGCATCGCGCGCAAGGTGATGTCTGGGGTCGGGGTTTCGGCTGGCATGTGTGTAAGGCGAAGGAGATACGGGTCAGTACGCGGCGGAAGGCTTGTCTGCGGCGGGAGCTTCAGAGGGCTGCTCGCGGAACGATGCGGCAAGCTTGCGCGCGGCGTTGGCGTACAGCATCACGTCCACGCCCGTGGCCACGAAGGTGCAGCCCAGGTCCAGGTAGCGGCGTGCCAGTGCCGGGTCCGACGTCAGCGTGCCGGCGGCCTTGCCGCTGGCGATGATGGTGCGCATCGCGCCTTCGATGGCGGCCTGCACCTCCGGGTGGCCGGGGCGGCCGCGGTGGCCCATCGACGCAGCCAGGTCGGCCGGGCCGATGAAGACGCCGTCGATGCCGTCCACCGCGCAGATCGCTTCCAGGTTCTGCAATGCGGAGACGGTCTCGGCCTGCACCAGCAGGCAGATTTCATCGTCGGCCACATCGAGGTAGTCGGTGCGGGCGCTCCACTGCGAGGCGCGCGCAATCGCGCTGCCCACGCCGCGGATGCCTTGCGGCGGGTAGCGCGTGGCGCTGACCACCATGCGCGCCTGTTCCGCGGTATCCACCATCGGCACCAGCAGGCTGCGCGCGCCGATGTCGAGCAACTGCTTGATCAGCGGCACTTCACCGGCGACGGCGCGCACCACGGGCTGGACCGGGTATGGCGCCACCGCCTGCAGCGCGTGCAGTGTCGAGCGCAGGTCGTTGGGGGCGTGTTCACCGTCGATCAGCAGCCAGTCAAAGCCTGCCGTGGCGGACACTTCGGCCAGGTACGGCGTTGCCATCGACAGCCACAGGCCGATCTGCGCCTGGCGGGCGGCCAGCGCGGTCTTGAAGGGATTGTTTGCGGGCATGGTGTGTTCCGGTTCGATGATCGATGAGCCCGGCGCTTCAGCCGAGCTGGCCCTGGCAAAGGTACTTGGTATGCATGTAGTCGTCCAGCCCGTGGCGCGAGCCCTCGCGCCCGTAGCCCGATTCCTTGACGCCGCCGAACGGCGCCGCCTCGGCCGCGATCGCGCCTTCGTTGATGCCCACCATGCCGGTTTCCAGCGCCTGCGCCACGCGCCAGATGCGGCGGATGTCGTTGGAATAGAAGTAAGCAGCCAGGCCGAACGGGGTGTCGTTGGCGTCGCGGATCACCTCGGCTTCATCGCGGAAGCGGAAGATCGGCGCGACCGGGCCGAAGGTCTCTTCACACGACAGCTCCATCGCGGGGGTCGCATCGGCCAGCACCGTCGGTGCGTAGTAGTGCGGGGCCATCGGCGGTGCGCACGCGCTTGCCGCCGGTGACAACGCGCGCGCCCCGGGCGACGGCGTCTTCCACGTGGCGTGCGATCTTGTCGACGGCGCGGGCATTGATCATGGGGCCGATCTGCGCGGCCTCTTCCGTGGCCGGACCGACATGGAGCGCGCCAACGCGCTGTGCCAGGCGCTCGACAAAGGCGTCGTGCACGGCGTCATGCACATAGACCCGGTTCGGGCACACGCAGGTCTGGCCGCCGTTGCGGAACTTGGACGCCATCAGGCCATCGGCGGCGGCATCGAGATCGGCATCCTCGAAGACGATGAAGGGCGCGTTGCCGCCCAGCTCCAGCGACAGCTTTTTCAGCGTGGCCGCAGATTCGCGCGCGAGGTGCTTGCCCACGGGCGTGGAGCCCGTAAAGGTGATCTTGCGCACGCGGCTGTCGGCCAGCCAGGCATCGACCACGCCCGGCGTGTGCTCGCGCGATGCGGTGACGATGTTGAGCACGCCCGCGGGCATGCCGGCTTGCTGCGCCAGCCATACCAGCGCCAGCGCGGTCAGCGGGGTGTCCTCGGCGGGCTTGGCCACCACCGTGCAACCGGCGGCAAGCGCCGGGGCGATCTTGCGGGCGATCATCGCCAGCGGGAAGTTCCACGGCGTGATCGCCGCGACCACGCCCACCGGCTCCTTCAGCACCAGCAGTTTGCGGCCCGGCACGGCTTCAGCGACGATATCGCCGCAGATGCGCGTGGCCTCTTCGGCAAACCACTCGACATAAGACGCGCCGTACTGCACCTCGCCGCGTGCCTCTTTGAGGGGCTTGCCCTGCTCAGTCGAGATGATGCGCGCCAGGTCATCCTGGTGCGCAAGGATCAGCGCATGCCAGCGCTTGAGCAACTGGGCGCGTTCGCGCGCGGGCCGGCGGCTCCATGCCGGGAAAGCGGCAGCGGCGGCATCGACGGCAAGGCGGGCATCGCCGGCATCGCTGTCTGGCACGTTGGCAAAGGTCTCGCCGGTGGCCGGGTCGGCGACCGGCAGGCGTGCGCCAAGGCCGGCATCGCACCACCGGTCGTCAATCAGGTTCTGGCTGCGCAGCAGCGCTTGCTCGGAGAGCGTCAGCATAAGTATGGAGGAAGAAAGATTGGCGGGAGGCGGCTCAGCTGACGATGCCGAGGTGCCACGGCACGAACTCGTTGTCGCCCAGGCCCAGCGCCTCGCTCTTGGTCGGCTCGCCGGAGGCCGCGCGCAGGATATGTTCGAAAATCCGCTGGCCCATCTGCGGCACGGTCAGTTCGCCGTCGAGCACCAGCCCGCAGTTGATGTCCATGTCTTCTTCCAGACGGTGGTACATCGCCGAGTTGGATGCGAGCTTGATCGTCGGCGCGGGCTTGGAGCCGAACATCGAACCGCGGCCCGTGGTAAAGCAGATCAGGTTGGCGCCGCTGGCGATCTGGCCGGTGACGGCCACCGGGTCATAGCCGGGCGAGTCCATGAACACAAAGCCAGCCTGGTCGATCGGCTCGGCGTATTCGTACACCGCCTGCAGCGGCGTGGTGCCGCCCTTCATGGCCGAGCCCAGCGATTTCTCGAAGATATTGGCCAGGCCGCCCTGCTGGTTGCCGTGGCCGACCACGCCGTTGAACTGGGCGTTGTGGCCGGCGGTGTAGCGCTCCCACCAGGCCAGGCGGTCCAGCAGCTTCTGGCCGACCTCGGGCGTCACCGCGCGGCGCGTCAGCATGAACTCCACACCGTGGATTTCCGGGGTCTCGGACAGGATGGCGGTGCCGCCATGGCGCACCAGGATATCCATAGCCGCGCCCAGCGCCGGATTGGCGCTGATGCCGGAAAAACCATCCGATCCTCCGCATTCCAGCCCGATCTTCAGATGGCTGGCCGATACCGGCTGGCGCACTGCGGCATTGGCCGCGGGCAGCATCGATTCGATCGCGCGGATGCCTGCGGCAATGGTGGCGCGCGTGCCGCCGCTATCCTGCATCACCAGCGTGTGCACCGCGGGGCCGGGTTCAAGCCCCTGCGATTCCACCAGTGAGGCCACCTGGTTACGCTCGCAGCCCAGGCCGACGATCAGCACGCCGGCCAGGTTGGGATGGCGCGCGTAGCCGGCCAGCGTGCGGCGCAGCACGTCGAAGTGCTCGCTCGGCGATGACATGCCGCAGCCGCTGGTCTGCGCGAACGCCACCACGCCATCGACATTCGGATACGCTGCCAGCCGCTGCGCTGTGAAATGCGCGGCAATCTGGCGGATCACGGTGGACGAGCAATTGACCGACGACAGGATGCCGATGAAATTGCGCGTGCCCACGCGCCCGTCCGGGCGCACAAAGCCGTTGAAGGTGGCGCGCCGGGCCTCGGGCACGTAGTCCACCGGCCGCACGTCCTGGCAGAACGCCGGGTCGCGGTAGAAATCGACCAGGGTCAGGTTGTGCGAATGCACGTGGTCGCCCTGGGCGATATCGCGCGCGGCCACGCCGATGACGGTGTCGAACTTGCGCACCGGCGTGCCGGCGGCGATGGCGCAGGCAGCGATCTTGTGGCCGGCCGGCACCTGTGCGCGCACGCGCACGGCGGGGTCGGCCAGCTGCTGGCCAAGGCTGAGGTCGCTGCGGGCGACCAGCACGTTGTCGTTGGCGTGCAGGCGGATGACGGGATTGGGATTCACTTGGACTTGGCCTTGGACGGCAATCAGCCTTGCTGCAGCAGCTCTTTCAGCTTGAGGCGCTGGATCAGCTGGGTTTCCTGGTCATAGACGCTGGCCACGTACTTTTTGTAGTCAGGGCCGTCCAGGTACATCACGGGCGCATCCAGGCGCGCCGCCACCTGCTTGAACTCGTTGCTGGCCACCGCGGCGCGGAAGGCGTCGCGCAGCTTCTTTTCCACGGCGGGCGGCAGGCCCTTCGGGGCGCCGATGCCGTTGGGCGCTTCCACCACCACGTTGTAGCCCAGCTCCTTGAGCGTCGGCGTGTCCTTGAAGCGGGTCGCGCGCTGTTCGCCCCAGGTGGCCAGCAGGCGCAGCTTGCCGGCTTCCACGTGCGGCGCCCATGAGCTGGAATCGGCCAGCAGGTCGACCTGCCCGGCCAGCACGTCCTGCAGCGCGGCGGCGCCGCCCTTGTAGGCGATCGCGTTGAACTGGATGCCCGCGGCCAGCGCGAACTGCTCCATGCCGACGTGGGTCGCGCCGCCGATGCCGGCGTGCGCATAGGTGATCTTGCCGGGGCTGGCCTTGGCGGCGGCCACCACGTCCTGCAGCGTCTGGTAGCGCGAGCTGGCCGGCACGGCGATGCCGAAGGTCTGGCCGGAGGTGCGCGCCAGGTAGGTCAGCTCGCTGCGCGGATCCAGCTGCAGCATGCCGAGCTGCGCGAAGCGCGTCACCGAGATCGGGATCTGGCCGATGGTGTAGCCGTCCGGATTGGCGCGCGCCAGGGCCTTGGTGCCGATCATGCCGGAGGCGCCGGCGCGGTTCTCGACCACGATCGACTGCTTGAGGATGCCGCTCGCCACCTGGCACAGCGCGCGCATCGACTGGTCGGCGGTGCCGCCGACCGGCCATGGGCAGATGAAGGTGATGGGACGCTCCGGATACTCGGCGGCCAGCGCCCGCGCGGCAGGCAGCAGCACGCCGGCAGCGCCCGCGGCGGCACCCGCTGCGGCTCCGATGAGCAGGCGGCGGCGCTTGGAATCGATGGGGAATCCTTGGGTCATTTGCGGGTGTCTCCGATGTTCTGATTATCGGCGGGACCGGCGCAGCCAGCCTCGTCATGCCCCGCATTCTGTCGCGCCTCAACATAACAATCCAATCAAAGAACGGCATTGCTTCATAACCTTAAGGTTAGATAGACTGGTGGCATGGTCCAGATCGATCGCGCGCTGCGCTCCAATATCAAGCTGCGCCACCTGCAACTGCTGGTGGCGCTGGATGAGTTCCGCCACCTCGGCCGCACCGCTGAGTTCCTGTCCGTGAGCCAGCCGGCAGTGTCCAAGGTGCTGACCGAAGTCGAAAGGATGCTGGGTCTGTCGCTGTTCACGCGCTCCACCCGCGGCACCGAGCCCACCCCCGCCGGTGAATCGCTGGTGCGCTTTGCGCGCTCGGTGCTGGCCCAGTACGAGCAGACCCGCGACGAGATCGCCGCGGTGCAGAGCGGCGCTTCCGGCCGCATCCGCGTGGGCTCGATGGGGGCGGCGCTGCCGGTGCTGCTGGCGCAGGCCGTGGGCGCGCTCAAGGACCGCCACGCGCGCGCCACCGTGCTGGTGGAGGAAGGCGACCTGACCCACCTGCTGCCCAAGCTGCGGCTGCGCGAGCTGGACCTGATCGTGGGCCGGCTGGAGCCGGGCTATGCGGCGCCGGACCTGCTGACCGAAGCCCTCTATGAAGAACCGATGGTGGTCGTGGTCCGGCGCGGCCACAAGCTCGCGCGCAAGGCCCGCCCCAGCTGGGCCGACCTGGCGGCGATGCCCTGCGTGCTGCCGCCGCCGTGGGCCTCGCTGCGCGTGAAGATCGAGCAGGCCTTCTATCGCCACGGCCTGCACCCGCCGCAGGATGTCATCGAGACCTCGTCCTACCTGGCGCAGGCCACCTTCGTCGGCCAGCGCGGCGCGGCCGGCTTCATGGCTGAGTCGGTGGCGCTGTCGTTGCAGGAGGAAGGCCGGTTGCACGTGCTGAAGATGGCCGTGCCTGTCGACCTGCCCCCGGTCGGCATCATCACGCTGCGCGAACGGGCGCCGTCGCTCGGCACCGACCAGCTGGTGGAATGCCTGCGCGAGGCTGCGGCGCAGGTCAGGGCCGTCTAGCCCGCACGCGCCATCAACACCGGCGCCGACGTGGCCAGCAGCGCCACGCCGGATACGGTCAGCAACGTCAGCACGACCTTGCGGAAGGTGGCCTCGCTGATGCCCAGGTAGAGCCGCGTGCCCAGCAGCGTTGGCACCAGCATCGCGGGCGCCACCACCAGGAACATCGGCAGCATCTCGCGCGTGACGATGCCCTTGCCCACATACGCGGCCATGGTCATGGCCAGCGTGGCGAGGTTGAAGTTCTGGATCACCGCGCGCTGTTCGTCCTTGTCGAAGCCGCGCAGCGTGCACCACAGCGTGGGGACCACGCCGGTAAAACCACCGATGCCGCCCATCACGCCGCCGGCCGCACCGGCCACGCCATCGGCCACGCGCCCGCCCACGCCGATATGGGGCAACTTGCGCACCATCAGCATCACCGGGCACCACAGGGTCAGGAAGCCGCCGAGCACGACCTTGAACCACTGTGCGTCGAGCATCGGCAGGATCGCCACGCCCAGGGGGATGCCGGCCACGCCGCCGGCCACGAACGGCCACAGCCTCCGCCACGACAGCCCGCGCCGCACCGACACCGCCGCCAGCAGCTGGCCGGTAAGCGCGCCGAACACGGTCATGGCCGACGCCAGCTGCGGCTCGATCGCCCAGGCCCAGAACGACATCGCCACCATGCCGAAGGCAAAGCCCGACAGCCCCTGGACAAAGCCGGCCACGGCGGCGCCGGCGATCACGATCAGCAAGGTCGAATCCATGGCAAGCGGGGCCGCGTCAGGCAGTGGCGGACGCGATGTTCAAAGGCTTCTGGGAAGCGCATGACTATGCACTTCTTTGCCTTGCTTGTCAGCCGCTGCCTCTGCTGCGCCGCGCAAAACTGATACGGTATTTTTTCAATGAGGTGATGCTGTTCGGTTCATTTCGGCTCCGTTAGCATGGTCGCCATCGACAAGGGCAACGGGCCGCGTGAAGCGGCGCCGGCGGCACGGGGTGCGGCGATATGTCACCCGTACGCCACCGGCAGCAACGGTGCCCTTTGCTGCGCGCGCGGCGTACACTACTCTTACCGCACGCGCCTACGGCCCGCGCCCCGGCGCTCCCTGCCGACCAGCCCCGGCCTGCCAGACGGCAGCGCCGCGCCCGTCCCAGGCGTGCGCCAGGCCAGCGCCACGGAGAACAACAATGTTTGGTTTGACCGCGCTAGACCTCGCCCGCACGCAGTTTGCGTTCACGATTTCCTTCCACATCATTTTTCCGGCGATCACCATTGGCCTGGCCGCCTACCTGGCGGTGCTGGAAGGCTGCTGGCTGCGCACGCAGCGCCCGCATTACCGAGACCTCTACCACTTCTGGTCCAAGATCTTTGCCGTCAATTTCGGCATGGGGGTGGTGTCCGGGCTGGTGATGGCCTATCAGTTCGGCACCAACTGGAGCTTCTTCTCGGAGTTCGCGGGCAGCATCACCGGGCCGCTGCTGACCTATGAGGTGCTGACCGCCTTCTTCCTGGAAGCGGGCTTCCTGGGCGTGATGCTGTTCGGCTGGAACCGCGTCGGGCCGGGGCTGCATTTCTTTGCCACGGTGATGGTGGCGCTCGGCACGCTGATCTCCGCCACCTGGATCCTGGCCTCCAACAGCTGGATGCAGACGCCGGCGGGCTTCGAGATCATCAACGGCCGCGTAGTGCCGACCAACTGGTTCGAAGTCATCTTCAACCCGTCGTTCCCCTACCGCCTGGTGCATATGAGCGTGGCGGCATTCCTGGCCACCGCGCTGTTCGTCGGCGCGTCCGCCGCCTGGCACCTGCTGCGCGGGCGCGACAACCCCGCCATCCGCAAGATGCTGTCGATGGCAATGTGGATGCTGCTGATCGTCGCGCCGATCCAGGCCGTGATCGGCGACATGCACGGCCTGAACACGCTCAAGCACCAGCCCGCCAAGATCGCCGCGCTGGAAGGCCACTGGGAGAACAAAGGCAATGAAGGCCTGCCGCTGCTGCTGTTCGGCTGGCCCGACATGGCGCGCGAAGAGACGCGCTTCGCGGTCGAGGTGCCGCGCCTGGGCAGCCTGATCCTGACCCATTCCTGGGACGGACAGATCAAGGGCCTGAAGGAGTTCGCGCCGCAGGACCGGCCCAATTCCACCATTCTGTTCTGGTCGTTCCGCGTGATGGTGGGGCTGGGGCTGCTGATGATCCTGTTGGGCGTGTGGAGCCTGCTGCTGCGCCGGGGCGAGCGCATGTACCGCTCGCGCGGCTTCCTGCATATGGCGTTGTGGATGGGGCCCACCGGCCTGATCGCCATCCTGGCCGGCTGGTTCACCACCGAGGTCGGACGCCAGCCGTGGGTAGTCTACGGGCTGCAGCGCACCGCCGACGCGGTGTCGCCGCACGGCGTGCCCGAACTGGCAACGACGCTGGCGATCTTCGTGGTGGCCTACCTCTTCGTGTTCGGCGTCGGCATCGCCTACATGATGCGGCTGGTGCGCAAGGGTCCGGCGCTGGAAGAAGCCAAGCCGGAAGGCGGCCCCGGACGCGGGCATACGCCGGCACGGCCATTGTCGGCCGTGGATGACGACGAAGCGCTCGCCCCCGCCACCACTGCACGCACCCGGAGCTGACACCATGGGCATCGACCTCTCGCTTCTCTGGATCTTCATCATCTTCTTCGGCGTGATGATGTACGTGGTGATGGACGGCTTCGACCTGGGTATCGGCATGCTCTATCCGTTCGTGCCGGACCGGCATGACCGCGACGTGATGATGAACACGGTGGCACCGGTCTGGGACGGCAACGAGACCTGGCTGGTGCTGGGCGGCGCCGGACTGCTGGCGGCGTTCCCGCTGGCGTATTCAGTGGTGCTGAGCGCGCTCTACCTGCCGCTGATGCTGATGCTGCTGGGCCTGATCTTCCGCGGCGTGGCGTTCGAGTTCCGCTTCAAGGCCAACGACCGCGAGCGCCCGGTGTGGGACGCCGCCTTCATCCTGGGCTCGGGCACGGCCAGTTTCTTCCAGGGCGTGGCGCTGGGCGCCTATATCGACGGCATCAAGCTGGAGGGCCACCGCTTTGCCGGCGGGCCGCTGGACTGGCTCACGCCCTTCCCGCTGTTCTGCGGCATGGGGCTGATGGTGGCCTACACGGTGCTGGGCAGCACCTGGCTGATCATGAAGACCGAGGGCGAGTTGCAGCAGCGCATGATCAAGCTGACCGGCTCGCTGGCGTGGCTGCTGCTGGCGGTGATCGCGGTGATCAGCCTGTGGACGCCGCTGACGCATCCCGAGATTGCCGAGCGCTGGTTCAGCCTGCCCAACCTGTTCTGGTTCTCGCCGGTGCCGATCCTGGTGGCGCTGTGCATGTTCATGCTGATGCGCGCGCTGCGGCATGAGCCGGATATCTCGCCGTTCATGTACGCGCTGGGGCTGGTGTTCCTGGGCTACAGCGGGCTGGCCATCAGCGTCTGGCCCAATATCATCCCGCCGGGAATCTCGATCTGGGACGCCGCCGCGCCGCCGCAAAGCCAGGGCTTTGCGCTGGTGGGGGCGCTGTTCATCATCCCCTTCATCCTGATGTACACGGTGTGGGCCTACTACGTTTTCCGCGGCAAGGTGCGCCACGGCGAGGGCTACCACTGATGGATATGGATACACAGCGCCCGGGGACCGGCACCTGGCTGCGGCGCATCGGCTGGCTGGTGCTGATCTGGGCCGCCAGCGTGGCGGCACTGGGCGTGGCCGCGTGGGTGCTGCGGATCATCATGCAGGGCGTCGGCTTGCGCAGCTGACGCCCCGTCAAGGGCAACGCCGCCCTCAGAGCTGGACCGAGGCCTCGCCGATGCCATCGAACTCCGCGGTCACCAGGTCGCCTGCCGATGCGTCCAGGATGCCGACCCAGGTGCCGGTGGTGACGACCGTGCCGGCCTCTACGCGTCGCCCGTCGCGCGTGGCGTGGCGCAGCCAGGCGGCCAGTCCAAAGGCCGGATCGCCCAGCGCGTGGGTGCCGCGGCGCTCGATGGTTTGCGTGCCGATCCGCACCCGGCAATGCTGTGCCGCCCAGTCCCGCGCCGCATAGTCACGCCACTGGCCAAGCACCAGTGCGCCGTGGGACTGCAGGTCGGCCAGCTTCAGCAGCGCGGGCGCGGCGAGGTACTGCCGCCAGCGCGAATCGACGACTTCAATCGACACCGCCATCGCATCGATCAGCCCGGCCGCGCCGGCGTAGTCGAGGGCGGCAGCCTGCGCGGCGTCAACGCCCTGCCCCAGCCGCAACGCAATCTCTGCCTCGATGCCGCGCCATGTGAAAGGCCAGTCGCCGGCATGCGCGGGGCTGGTCCAGACCCCTGCAAGCGGCAGTTCGGCATGCGTCAGCACCGCCTCGCGCGAGGCGCCGCCGGATTTCCAGTAGCCGGCGCCTGTCGCTTGCCAGCCAAGCGCGCGGGCCACGGCCGACTGCACGGCGTAGGCCTGTTCCGCATTCTCAAGCACGGTGGCGAATTGCTCTGCATCGGCGCAGCCCTGTTCGCTACGCGCGCTGAGCAGGGCCTGCGCGACCCGATCGATATTGGAAGATGTCATGCCTTGGGTATTTCCTTGAATGAGGGATGAATATCGCCCGGTATCCCGCTCCCCGCAAGCGCGCGCAGCACGCTGCCGGGAGCGGGCCGGTCTCAGGAACCGCTAGCGCTGGCCGCGGTGCCACTGACGGCAGGCACGGCTTCGTCGTCGGCGGCGGTCTCGCCCATGGCGCGGCCGAAGGTTTCCGGCGCGAACTGCACGGCCAGCGCAAACACTGCGTACATCGCCGCGAGCATGCTGAACATGCCGCCAACGCCGTAGGTTTCGAACACGCGCCCGCTGATCAGCGGCGTCAGCGCCCCGGCCAGGGTGCCCAGCGCCAGGATCAGCGAGGTGCCGAATGCGCGCACGTGGGTGGGATACTGCTCCGGCGCGAAGATCCAGATTGACGTGTTCAGCAACACCACGCAGAACGTGAAGCACGCGCCAAACAGCAGCACCAGGCCCACGTTATACGTCAGGAAGCCGAAGCACAACCCGGCCGCGCAGGCCAGCCCCGCGCCTGTCGTCAGCACCCGCTTGCGCGGAAAGTGATAGCCGCAGTATGAGGCCGCGAGCGCCCCGAACAGGCTGCCGCTCTGCATCACCATGGTGAAGAGAAAGCTCTTGGAGATGGTGTAGCCCTGCGACATCAGGATGGTCGGCATCAGCGTCAGCACCGAGATCTGCGCGCCGTACGTCATGGACACCGCAATCCCCAGCGCGATCGTGCGCCGTCCCAGGCGGCCCTTGAAGATATCGCTCAGGCGCACCCTGGTGCGCGGCGCGTCGTCCTGGATCGCGGCCTTGATATAGGGCGTCGGCTCGCCGTCGAGCTTGCCCAGGCGGCCGGATGCCAGCACCGACAGCACCCGGTTGGCCTCGTCCACGCGCCCCTTGGACAGCAGGAAGCGCGGCGTCTCCGGAATAAAGCGCCGGTAGAACACGACGAAGAATGCCGGCAGCACCAGGCAGGCAAAGAGCCAGCGCCAGCTGTCCGGACCCGGGAACATGGCGAAGACCGCCAAGCCGAAGGCCGGCGCCAGCATATTGCCCAGGCCACCGCTACCTACGCTGACCAGGCCTACCGCGGTACCGCGGAAGCGCGTCGAGCACAGCTCGGCCAGCATGGTCACGGCGATCGAGATCTCCCCGCCCAGGCCGATACCGACGATAAAGCGTCCCGCCGCCAGCACGCCATAGTTCGGTGCCAGCGCGCAGATGATGGCGCCCAGCGTGAACAGCAGCAGGTTGGCGCTCAGCATCGTGCGCCTGCCGTAGCGGTCCGCGATATAGCCGGAGCCGATGCGTCCCAGCGCGGCGGCACTGAAGGTCAGCGTATTGAGAAAGCCGATCTCCGCCACCGAGATGCCCCACTGCTCGCGCAGCATGGGGCCGATCAGGCCGACGGCGTTCTGTTCGAAGACATCGAACATCACCCCGAGCATGATCATGAGGATGATCTTCTTGTGCGATGCCGTCACCCCGATGCCATCCATGGCCCGGTCGAGCTCATGCTGCTGTGGGGAATTCGGCGATTGAACTACTGTTTCTGCGCCCATCTTTGTCTCCTCCTCGTTTCGAGGTTGTCGCGCTATGTCCGCGACCTTGTCGCCGCCGTGTCCGGCGGGCGTTTGTAGAGCAGCGATAAAACGTCGTTCCGGCGCGCGCCTATTCCAGCGCCGGCGTCGAATGCGGCGGCCGGCGCGCGCGCAAGGCCTGCTCGGCCGCATAGGCCAGCCGTATCAGCACGGGTTCGGTGAAAGGCAGGCCAAAGAACTCCAGCCCGACCGGTACGCCTTGGGGGGCATTGCCGTCCGGCGCCGAGAATCCGGCCGGAATCACGATGGCCGGAAAGCCGGTGGCCGACGCGAGCACGCCATTGCGCTCCGCCTGGGTCTCGCCGACCGGCGCCACCAGGCGCCGCTGGTGCGGAAATGCCAGCGCGTCAAGCCGATGCCGCGCCATCAGGTCCTGCAGCCGCTGGCGCAATGCCTGCTGGCGCTGCAGGCGTTCGCGGTACTCCCCTTCCCGCTCCCTCAGCGCTGCCGCGGTGGTAAGGGTGCCCGCCACGCTTGGATGGACAGAACCGGCAGCGATGATGTCCTGCATCGATCGCACCGGGACGCCGGGGGGCAGCCCCGCCAGGTAGGCATCGAGATCGCGCTCCATCTCGTAGTGGTGCACAAGCGTGGACGCGAGCAGCTCGTCCGGGCTGATGGCGTCTTCAATCGCGATCAGCTCGGCGCCTTGTGCAGCGATGGTGGCCAGCGCTGCCTGCATCACGGCGTTGACGGGACGATGCACATCCTGGTCGCCGAAGAAATGGCGCAACACGCCGATGCGCGCCCCCCTGAGTCCGTCGCGGTCGAGGCTGGCGGCATAGCTCGCCGGGATGTGGGGCGCGCCCTGGCTGGTGACCGGGTCGGCCGGGTCATGGCCGGCGATGACATCGAGCAGCAGCGCCGTATCGGCGACGGTACGGGTGATCGGGCCGATGGTGTCCTGCGTCAGCCCGCAAGGGACCAGCCCGGCCCGGCTGACCAGGCCCATGGTCGGACGCAGGCCGACCAGGTTGTTGGCCGAGGCCGGCGAGCGGATGGAATTGACCCCGTCGGTGCCGATGCCGAGCAGGCCGAAGCTGGCTGCGATGCCGGCGCCGGTCCCGCCGCTGGAACCGCCGGGCGTGCGGGTCAGGTCATAGGGATTGAGGGTCTGGCCAGACAAGGTGCTGACCGTCTCGCCGCCGGAGGCAAGCTCGTGCAGGTTGGTCTTGGCCAGGACGATGGCACCCGCCTCGCGCAGCCGGCGGATGACGAAGGCATCGTCGGCGGACAGGTTGCCGCGCAGGCAGGCGGCGCCGGCGGTGGTTTCCATGCCGCCGCATTCGATGTTGTCCTTGACCAGCACCGGGATGCCATGCAGCGGCGCCAGCGGCCGCGTGGGGTTGCGGCCCGCCATGGCGTCGATGCGGCCGGCCTCTTCCAGCGCCTGCGGGTTGGGCTGCAGGATGCTGCGCAGGGCGGGGCCGCCCTGGTCATAGGCCGAGATGCGCGCGAGGCAGGCGCTGGCCAGTTGGCGCGCCGTCAGCCTGCCGTCGCGCATCGCGGCATGCGCGCTGGCAACGGTGGCTTCCACCACGCTGAACGGCGCGTGATGGCCGGGGCTGTCTGGCACCGGTTGGTACGAGTTTGTCATGAGAGCCTTCCATGCGCCGGCAAGGGCGCGAAGTGTTTGCGAGGTGATGGGCAGGCGGGGCAGCGGCACGGTGCCGCACCCCGCCTTGACTCGCTATCGATTGACCAGGCGGGCAGGTATTGTCCAGATGCAGAACGCACCCAGCATCAGCATCCCGGCAATCATGTAGTAAGCACTGTTGCCGCTCTGGGTCACGTCGCGCAGGTAGCCGATCATGTAGCCGCTGGTAAAGCCGGCAAGGTTGCCGATCGAGTTGCTCATGGCGATGGCCGTGGCCAACGCCGCGCCGCTGAGGAAAGCCGTCGGCAGGGACCAGAACAGCGGCGTGCAGGTCAGGATGCCGGCTGCGGCGATCGACAGGAACACCAGGGACAGCGCGGTGTTGTGCATGACCCAGGGCAACGCCAGGAAACCGATCGCGCCCATCATGCACGGGATGATCAAATGCCAGCGCCGCTCGCGGTGCTTGTCGGCGCTGCGGCCGAAGAAGTACATCGAGACAATGGCCGCCATATACGGTATCGCGCTCAGCATGCCGATATGGAGCGGGTCGCTGACACCGGTCGACCTGATGAACGTGGGCAGCCAGAGCGTGATGCCGTACTGGCCAGTGACATAGCAGAAGCAGATCAGGCTGATCAGCCAGACGCGCGGATCGGTAAACACCTTGCCGACGCGTGCCTGCGGGTCCACCGCCTTGACGTCTTCCGACTTGGCCAGTTCAAGGACCTGCTTCTCCTCGCTGGTCAGCCATTTGGCCTTGGCAATGGAGTTGTCCAGGTAGTAGAAGCAGAAGCACCCCAGCAGCACCGCCGGCACCGCCTCGATGACGAACATCCATTGCCAGCCGCCCAGGCCAGACACGCCGGCCATGCTGCCCATCAGGAAGCCGGACAGCGGGTTGCCGATGATGCCGGACAGCGGCGAGCCCATGCAGTAGATGGCCATGATCTTGGCACGCCGGTGCGACGGGTACCAGCACGACAGGTAGTACACGATGCCTGGCGTGAAGCCGGCTTCGGCCAGGCCCAGCAGGAAGCGCAGCGTGTAGAACTGGGTTGGCGTCTGCACGAACGCAAAGCACGCAGAGAGTATCCCCCACGTGATCATGATCCGGCCGATCCACACCTTGGCGCCGAACTTGTGCAATGCCAGGTTGCTCGGCACCTCGAACAGGAAGTAGCCGATAAAGAAAATCCCGGCGCCCAGCCCGTAGACGGTTTCGCTGAAGCCCAGTTGCTGCGACATCTGGAGCTTGGCAAAACCTACGTTGACGCGATCGAGATAAGCGATCAGGAAGCAGACCATCAGGAATGGCACCAGCCTCCAGCTCACCTTGCGATAGGTCGCATCCTCGAACGTCCTGATCTTTGTTCCCGCCTGCAGGGTTGTATCCACAGCGTCTCCTCTGTTTTTTGTCAGGTACGGCAGTGCTGCGCTGATCCGTTGCGACCAGTCCGGCGGGGGCGTTGCGCACGCGCGGCGCCCGCCCCCGTCTCGGAAGGCAGTGACTGCGTCAGGCGGCAGCCTTGAGCGGCAGCGGCGTCGCGTGCGTGGCGAGATAGTCCATGGCGGCAACGGTGCCGCTGCCCGCGAGCGAAACGCCCGAGATCTTCAGGCCCATCTCGCAGCCGGCCAGCGTGGCCATCAGCGTGAGGTCGTTGCAGTCGCCCAGATGGCCGATACGGAACATGCGGCCCTTGACCTTGCCCAGGCCGGCGCCGAGCGACATGTTGAAGCGGTCATAGATGTTCCTGCGCACCACGTCCGCGTCGATCCCCTCGGGCATCATCACGCCGGTCAGCACCGGGCTGTAGACGGCCGGGTCCGCGCACTGGATCTCCAGGCCCCAGGCCTTGACCGCGCGGCGGCAGGCTTCGGCCAGGCGCTGGTGGCGGGTGAAGACGTTGTCCAGCCCTTCCTCAAGGATCATGTCGAGGGCTTCGGACAGGCCATAAAGCAGGTTCGTGCTGGGGGTATAGGGCCAGTAGCCGGTCCGGTTCATCTCGATGATTTCATCCCAGCCCCAGAAGCTGCGCGGCAGCCGGGCCGTGCGGGAAGCTGCGATGGCCTTGGGCGAGACCGCATTGAAGCTGATGCCAGGCGGCAGCATCAGGCCCTTCTGCGAGCCGGACACGGTCACATCCACGCCCCACTCGTCATGCCGGTAATCGGCGGACGCCAGCCCCGAGATGGTGTCGACCAGCAGCAGCGCCGGGTGTCCGGCCGCATCGATGGCGCGGCGCACGGCGGCGATATCCGAGGTCACGCCAGTCGAGGTCTCGTTGTGCACCACGCACACCGCCTTGATCACATGCGCGCTGTCGGCACGCAGGCGGGCCTCGATCATGTCGGCCTGCACCCCGTGGCGCCAGCCCTCCACGCCCGGCAGGCCGAGGAATTCGGGCTTGATACCCAGGTTCTCGGCCATCTTCTTCCACAGCGTGGCGAAGTGGCCGGTCTCGAACATCAGCACCGTGTCGCCAGGGCTCAGCGTGTTCGACAGCGCCGCTTCCCAGGCCCCCGTGCCCGAAGCCGGATAGATCACCACCGGCTGCTCGGTCTTGAAGATCTTCTTGATGCCGTCCAGCACCTTGAGGCCCAGCGCGCCGAATTCCGGGCCGCGATGATCGATGGTCGGATAGCTGATGGCGCGCAGGATGCGATCGGGAACCGGGCTCGGCCCGGGGATCTGCAGGAAGTGGCGGCCGGCCGGATGGAAGTTGAGATTAAGCATTTGACTCCTCCTGTTGAGTTTTGAATGCAAAATACTTTATCAGAGGAGTGACGAGAAAACAGCCGGGATTGCGCCGAAATTCTCTAGCGTTTACCCCACAATACAAGGGTTTACTTGCGTTTTTGAGTTCCAGTTAAGGGTCTGCTAAAATTGAACGCAATCACGCGATAGGAATTTTGAATGCAAATTGTCGCAACTTCTGGCACGGATTCGCCGGCCCCCGTACTGCCCAGGCTCGAACGGCAACGCTTGCACGACACCGTGGTGGCCCACCTGCGCACGTTCATCGTCGAGGGCACCCTGGAACCGGGCAGGAAGCTCAATGAGCGCGAACTGTGCGAGACCCTGGGCATCTCCCGCACGCCGCTGCGCGAGGCCCTGAAGGTGCTGGCGGCAGAGGGCCTGATCGATATCTCGCCCAACCGCGGGGCAACCGTTTCGCGCCTGTCCGGGGCGGAGATCCAGGACACGTTTGAGCTGATGAGCGGGCTGGAAGCGTTTTCCGGCGAACTGGCCTGTGAACGCATCACGGCCGTGGAACTGGCCGAGATCAAGGCCCTGCACTATGCAATGCTGGCCTGCCGGGCAAACGACGACCTGCCCGGCTATTACCGCATCAACCACCAGATCCATGACCGCATCAACCTGGCGGCCCGCAATTCGGCGCTGCGCCAGACCTATCTGTCTGTGAACCGGCGACTGCAGGCACTGCGCTTCCGCTCCAACTATCAGAAGCCGAAGTGGGACAGCGCCATCCGCGACCACGAAGAGATGCTGCAGGCACTTGAAGCACGCGACGGCAAGCGGCTTGCGGCCATCCTGCGCCAGCACCTGCTGGACAAGCGCGACGCGGTGCTGCTGATCCAGGCAGGCGATGCCGGCGGCACACCGCAGGCATAGGACGGACGCTGGCGCCACCCTCACCTCAAGAATCCGAATAGCCCCATCAGCATTCTTTGCCCCGCTGTCACCACGGTGACAACCCCGGTTCTTACTCTGCGAGCGCATTGCGGCAAACGCAATCCGCCACGCGGCACCTGCCGCCGGCGCACAACAACGCAGATGAACAGGGGAATCAAAGATGGCAGGGAACCTTGCACCGGACAGGCTGGCGGGGATGTCGCGCGGCCGTGTGCTGGCCGCCACCATGATCGCCGCACTGGCGGCAACACTGGCCGGCTGCGGCGGCGGCGATGACACCGCGCCGACAACCGCACCGAACGACACCACCATCAAGACCCCGCCGCCTGCCGGTGCCGGCGGCCCGCGCGTGCTGCTGGTCGGCGTGGACGGTGCCACCTATGCCCAGGTGCAGGGCGCGCTGCTGCGGCGCGAGCTGCCCAACCTGGCCCGGCTGAACCTGGTGCCCACCGCCACCGGCGGCATGCCCGGCACCATCACCGCGCAGCCGCCGCTGGACGCGCCCAGCTGGGCCACGGTGCTGACCGGCGCCTGGGCCAACCGCCACGGCATCGAAGACGATACCGGCAGCACCGCACTGCAGGCCCCCACCGTATTCCGCTACCTGCGCGCGGCCGGCAAACCCGGCCTGCAGCAAGGCGCATCCACCAGTTCGGGGGTGCTGCCGGGCCTGCTCAAGGCCGAGCAGGAAGCGGGCATGCTCGATACGCTGATTGACTGCGCCGGGGTCGACAGCTGCGTCACGCAGAACGCCGTGCGGCAGGTGCAGTCCGGCTATGGCGTAGTGTTTGCGCAATACAGCGCGCCGGCACAGGCGGCAGAAGCCGGCGGCTTCGGCAACGGCGCCTATGCCACGGCCCTGGCCGGCATCGACAAGGCGCTGGGCGAGCTGCTCGGCGCCGTCGCCGCGCGCAGCCAGGGGCAGCCGGGTGAAGACTGGCTGGTGATGGTCACCACCAGCCACGGCCTGGATGCCACCGGCGCCACCACCACGGTGCCGACGGTGGAGAACCGCACCGCCTTCCTCGCCACCAACAAGGCGCTCAACGGCGCGCTGGCCAAACCTGGCGCAGCAGCGCCGGACACCCCGGCGGACCTGTCGGCGCTGCCGACCGAAGCCGATCTCGTCCCGACCGTGCTGGCCCACGCCGGCGTGGCGCTTGACCCGGCCACCACGCGGCTGGACGGTTCGGCGCTGACCACCGCCAACGCAGGCGTGCGAGCCATCGGCGCCAGCATCAGCCAGTACAACGACGCCATCACGCTGGGCTGGCAGAACCCGACCGAAGCCTTCGGCGTCACCCGCGTGCTGCGCGACGGCGTGCAGATCGCCTCGCTGGGACCTGAGGTGCGGCAGTTCACCGACAAGGCCTTCAACATGGCCACGGGCCTGTACCAGTTCAACTACACGCTGGTGCGCAATGACGTGCCGGTGTCGTACCTGGCGCAGATCCACTACGTCAAGCCGGTCATGCTGGCGCCGACGCTGCTCAATGGGCTGGCCACGTACTTCAGCCTCGACAGCAAGCCGTTCGCCGATGCGAAGAACGCCGCCACGCTCGGCCCGTGGGCGGCAAGCCTTGACGGCGGCACGCTGGCTGCCGACAACTTCAGCAGCCAGTCGCTGCAGCTGGACTCGCGTGTCGACAGCTACAAGCTGGCGTACAACGCTGCCGATATCACGCAGAGCCCGCAGTTCACCATCGGCTTCTGGTTCCGCACCGACTGCACCCAGGGCAACGGCACCGGCGAGCCCATCCTGTCCAACAAGAACTACATCTCGGGCGGCAACCCCGGCATTGCCGTCGCGCTGTTCGGCAGCTGCGAGATCCGCTTCAACCTGGGCAGCGGCAGCGGCAAACGCGACGACATCAACGGCATGAAGGTGTCGGCCAACCAGTGGGCCTACCTGGCGCTGTCGGTCGATGCGACAGCCAGGCGCTTCAGCGCCTATGTCATCGATCCGGTGCTGGGCCTGCAGAAGACCGAGAACAAGGCGATCACCAATACCGACGTGACCAAGCTGGCCGGGCTCGGCACCGGCTGGGGCGTGAACGACGATGCCACGCACAACTACGTGGGCAACAACCCCGGCGCGCTCAAGGGCGTGATGGGCTTCAACGACCTGGCGATGTGGACGCGCGTGCTGTCGCTGGACGAGCTGAAGGCCATCACCGGCGCACGCCAGCCGCTGTCCACGCTCAATCCTTAAATCCGGCCGGAGCCCGTTTCGTCACGGAACGGGTTCCTCACCGACCCTTCCCCCCCGCCCGATCCCCTGCAG
>NZ_JBYTAH010000015.1:81924-106392 GCF_058787975.1 Cupriavidus sp. FW305-26 | reverse complement strand
GCGGGATCCAGTGCAATCGGGGTCAGCACCGGCCCCAGTTCGCGCTGGAAGAACTCGCGCGCCCATTCGCGCTGGGCGTCGGTCCAGGTGGTGGTCAGGTGGAAAAAGACCCCCTCTTTTTCAAGTAGTGGAAAAATGGTGTTCTGCAGCATGTCATACTGCGAAGCCACAAGCCGTTGCGTGCGCTCGGTGACAAGCTGGTAGGTCTGCTGGAATGACAGGCCGTCCGGCGTCAGTCCCGAGGCGTTGTCGCGCATCTGTTCCTTCAGGCCCGCCATGCGGATTTCAAAGAACTCGTCCAGGTTGCTGGACACGATGCAGATGAATTTCAGCCGCTCCAGCAGCGGGACCTTCGGGTCCGCCGCTTGTGCCAGCACGCGGGCATTGAATTCCAGGATGCCCAGTTCGCGGTTGAGCAGCGTACTGGACGGAGTCGTCGACATGAGCATGACCTTCTTTTGGTAATGTGGCGACTTTTTCATAAAAACGTGTCACTTTTATGACAGTTTGATTTTGTCATGATGCAGACATGATCAGGACATATTTTTCCCGGGCGCGAACGCCGGCAGGCCAAGGCACCAGAGCGCACCTGCCGCGCCACGCAACGCCAACGCGAACCAGCCCTCCTAGCACACGATGAATAACACCCCACGCCTGCTGGCTGCCGTCGATATGGGTTCGAACAGCTTCCGCCTGATGATCGGGCGGGTGGACGAGACCCCCACGGCCAATGGCCCGGCCAGCCAGATCTTCCAGGTTGACGCGCTGCGCGAGCCGGTCCGCCTGGCCGCCGGCCTGACGCCCGACAAATACCTGGACCAGCCCGCGCGGCGCCGCGGTATCGATGCGCTGCGGCGCTTCGGCGACCGGCTGCGCGAGTTCGCGCCCAACCAGGTGCGCGCCGTTGCCACCAACACATTGCGCGTGGCCAAGAACGCGTCCGAGTTCCTGATCGAGGCCGAAAGCGCGCTGGGCTTCCCGATCGAAGTGATCGCCGGGCGCGAGGAAGCGCGGCTGATCTACCTCGGGGCCTCGCACGACGCCCCGGCCTGCCAGGGCAACCGCCTGGTGGTCGATATCGGCGGCGGCTCGACCGAGTTCATCATCGGCAACGGCTACCAGTCCAAGCTGATGGAAAGCCTGTATATCGGCTGCGTGTCGCACAGCCGCCAGTTCTTCCCCAGCGGCAACGTCGATGAATACGCGATGAAGCAGGCCGAGCTGGCCGCGCGCCGCGAGATCCAGGTGCTGGTGCGCCAGTACCGGGCCACGGGCTGGGAGCAGGCGGTCGGCTCGTCGGGCACGGCGCGCGCGCTGGCCGAGCTGATCGAACTCAATGGCATGAACGACAGCACCGCCGAGCACGGTATCACGCGCGAAGGGCTGGAGCGCCTCAAGCGCGCGCTGATCAAGGCCGAGAACACCAACCGCGTCAAGCTGACCGGCCTCAAGGCGGACCGCATCCCGGTGCTGCCGGGCGGCTTGTCGATCATGCTGGGCGTGTTTGCCGAACTCGATATCGAGCGCATGGATGTTACCGACGGCGCGCTGCGGCTAGGTGTGCTGTACGACCTGCTCGGACGCAGCCACCACGAGGACATGCGCACCGTCACGGTGGACCAGTTCATGCGCCGCTATGGCGTGGACCGGGCCCAGTCCGGCCGCGTGCGCCGTGCCGCGCAGACGCTGCTGTCACAGTTCCCGGAGCCGGCCAACGAACGGCGCGAGGACAACCTGGCGCTGCTGGGCTGGGCCGCCAGCCTGCATGAGACCGGCATGTCGATCTCGCACAGCGGCTACCACAAGCATTCGGCCTATATCGCCACCCATGCCGATATGCCGGGCTTTTCCAAGACCGACCAGGCGCGGCTGGCGACGCTGCTGCTGGGCCATGCGGGCAAGCTCGGCAAGCTGTCGGGCAGCGGCAGGTTCGTCGACTGGCGCATGCTGTTCAGCCTGCGCCTGGCCTTTGTGCTGTGCCGCCGCCGCTCGGACGTGGCCTTGCCCGATATCCGCGTGAGCCAGTTGGCCGAGGCGCTGGACGAAGGCTTCACCGTGCGCTTGCCGAAGGCGTGGATCGAGGCCAATCCGCTGATCGAATACAGCCTGGCGCAGGAGGCTGATGAATGGCAGCGGATCGGCAAGCGCTACAAGGTCATCTATGACTGAGCGCAGTGCAGAGGGCGGCCGCCGGGGCGGCGGCCGCTGACAGGCAGCTGGCGCCGCTCAGGCGGCGTTGTTCAGGCCGAGGAAGTGGCGGGCGTAGCGCGGGTTCATGTCGTTCACGCGCAGCAGCGTCAGGAAGTCAGCCACGTTGAAGTCCGGATCCCAGGCCGGCTGGCCGCAGATCTTTGCGCCCAGGCGCAGGTAGCCCTTGATCAGCGCGGGCGGCTCGACGTCCAGCTGCTGGTTCAGGTCCTCGACCGGCAGCGGCACGCGCGGGAAGGCGTGGTATTCGATTGGCGCCAGCGAGCGCTCGCTGAACAGCCGGTGCAGGCTGGCCGCGTAGTGGCCGCCGTCGTTCATCGGCACGCTGGCGCAGCCGAGCATCGATTCGATGCCCCAACGCTGCAGGTACTCGCCCAGGCCGCCCCACAGCGCCATGATGACGCTGCCCGAACGGTAGTCGCGGTGCACACAGGAGCGGCCCAGTTCCAGCATCTTGGGGCGCAGGTGGCCCAGGCGTACCAGGTCGAATTCAGATTCCGCGTACAGGCAGCCCAGGCGCTTGGCCTGGTGCGGCGGCAGCACGCGGTAGGTGCCCACCACGCGCAGCGTGGCCATGTCGCGCACGATCAGGTGGTCGCAGTAGGCATCGAACATGTCGATGTCCAGCTCCGGCACCGAAGAGGTCAGGCGCGCGCCCATTTCCTCGGCAAAAACCTTGTAGCGCAGGCGCTGGGCTTCGACTACTTCGTCCTGGTGGCGCGCCCACGCCACGCTGAGAACAGGCGATTCATGTGCCGGTGTATCTGATTGGCGATGAAGACGGCTCCGCGCCGTCTGGCCACCAAGGCCATTGGGCAGAGAGTCGAAAAGCGGCTGGGTGGGCGTCGGCAGATCTCGCATCAGTATGTCCTTTTGGTGACGAAACTGTTGCGATGCAATGTAGTGAGAGTGGGTGACATTGCCGTGACCCGCGGATGACGGTTCCGTGACGTCACCTGCCAGGGCGGACGGTCGGGCGCTTTCGGGCGATGGGTCAGGGTGTGAGTCGCGATCCTCGACGTCAATATAACGATCGGCCGGGCCATTCATGGGGAATCTCCGTGACACCTGCTATCGGCACCGGAAGAGGCGCCAAGGCCACTCTACTTACGGGAGATTCCGCCCGCCATCAGCTATTTCTGATTTTGGCGGGACAAAATGGGCCAGGTGCCGTCAGGCGGCACCTGGCATGCGGGGTGGGGCGGGGCTCAGAGGAATTCGGGGTTGATGACGGCGCGCAGCACGGTCTGCGCCTCGCTTTCGCGGGTGCGGCCGGTCAGCCACCAGATGCCGCTCTTGCGCACGCTCCAGTTCATTTCCGAGCCGGCCAGCAGCAGGCTGGCGACGCGGCCGATCCAGGGCTGGTGCCCGACTACCACCACGTGCTCGGGGCGTTCCGGCCACTCGACTGCTGCAAGCACTGCGCTGACGTCGGCGCCGGGCGCAAGGGCGTCACTGATCTCCGCCTCGGCAGACAGCGCGGCCGCCGTTTCGCGGGTGCGCAGCGCAGGGCTGCAAAGGACGCGGGTGTCGGCCGGCAGATGCGCGCGCAGCCATTTGGCGGATACCTCCGCCTGCTTGCGGCCGCGGCGTGTCAGTGGCCGCTGCAGGTCGGCATGGCGGCTCAGGCTGAGCGCGTCGGGGAGGTCTTCGGCTTCGGCGTGGCGCCACAGGATCAGGTTCATGTCGGACGGGGCAATGAGCGAGCTTCGAGTATGGTGAAGCGGCCCGACCGGTGCAAGCGCCAGCTGGCCCGCGCCGGTGCGCAGGCCAGGCTGCACGCGGCGCGTAAACGGAAGCAGGCTGCCTGTCGGGCAGCCCGCAAGTGTGTCCAGGCGCGGTGTCAGCGGCGTGACAGCGCGTCGGCGCACAACGGCCGCGGCGCGGGCGACAGCCGCGCATGCGGTATCGCCGGGGCCGTGCAGAAACTCAGGACTTGTGGCGGAAGTTGATGCGTCCCTTGGTCAGGTCATAGGGCGACATTTCCAGGGTGACACGGTCGCCGGCCAGGATGCGGATGCGGTGCTTCTGCATCTTGCCCGAAGCGTATGCCCAGATTTCGACGCCGTTTTCCAGCGTGACCCGATAGCGGTTGTCAGGCAGGGCTTCCGACACCACGCCGCCAAATTCAATGAGTTCTTCCTTAGCCAATCTGTCTTCCTTTTCGGCAGCCCGTGAAGGCTGCGTGGTTGCGATTTCAAAAATCCTGTTCGGTTCGCCCGGTACGGCGCGGAACCGCGGCATGTTTCGCCGATTGCGGCGAAGCGCGCCTTGGGTTGTTCGGGGCAAGCTCACGCGGACTGCGGCGCGCGGCGCCTGATGCTCGGTCCTGTCAGCGGTATCGCCCAACGGGCGCGGATGGCTTGGGCGACGGCCTGGCCGCTGACGGCCGGGGAGGCCGTGTGCTTTGCGGAGCAGGCGGGCAGGTTGTACCCGGTGGTTCGCCAGTTTGGTGTCGTCGCGGAAGACCCGCGCCGGCGGCTGCTGTTCGCTCGCGAAGAGCGCGCTGGTGAGAACGCCCGGTTACAGGGATGCACGGACACCCCGGGGGCTACTTTGACATTGTATCACGTACGCAGTTGCAGCATGGCCGGCACGTTGCGGCAGATGGCCGGCCGCGGCGGTTGCACCGTGCCGCCAAAGTCGGCAATTCATGTGCCTTGAAAGGCGCGTCTTGCGGTCTGGCCGGCTTGGTATTTGCCCCATATGAGCTAGAACTAACTCGTACGGCCTTGCCGGGCCGGATCTCGCAAGGAGACTGCCATGGAACTCCATCTGGAATCGCACCGCTACGTTCGCTGCCGGCCGGACTGGCGGGCCGCCGTGGTGGCGGGGCTGATTGCCGGCGCGGTCTACATGGTGCTGGAACTGCTCACGGCGCGCTTCCTGCTGTACCAGGGCGCCTGGGGCACCGTGAAGATGGTCGCGGCCATCATCCTCGGGCGTGAAGCCCTGTCTGCTGATGCCTTCAACTGGACAGTCGTGCTTTCGGCGGGGACGGTGCACTTCGCGCTGTCGATCATCCTGGCGGCGGTGCTGGCGATGATTCTGTCGTCATTCCGCTTCGATTCCAGTCTGTGGCTGGCCTCGGTGGTCGGGATCGTGTTTGGCGTGGTGGTCTACCTGGTCAATTTCTATCTGCTGGGGACCTACTTCAACTGGTTCGACGAGGCCCGCGGCTGGGAAAGCCTGTTCGCCCACGCGCTCTTCGGGTTGGTGGCGGCCGACGTCTATTGCAATCTCGAGAGACGGCGTGGCGAAACGGGGCAGCAGCCTGCCTGAACCAGGAGATGGAGATGGGGGAGGGGGTAGCAGCCGGCATCCTCCCGGCTGGCGCTCTTTCAGCTAGCCCATCTGGTTGATATGACGTTTAACGCGCTCGCACTAACCTAGAGGCAAACGATCAGAGCGGCCGCCGCCAACCATGCCCGCGGGCGGCTACACCGGAGTACCGAGCCCATGCGGGTTGCAATCGTCAGTACCGAAACCACCGGGCTCACGCCAGCGGACGAGCCTGTCAGCATCGGCCTGTTGCTTGTCGAAGTGGCGCCGCGGGCTGGCACGCTGTTGCGGGAGATCACTGACTATTACGGTTCGCAGGAGCCCACCGTGCCGATCGGTGAAGCTGCCACCGGCACGCACGGGTTGACCGCGGAGATGCTGCGCGGGCGGCGCTTTGACGTCGATGCCATCCGCGCCATCGTCGACGACGCGGATGTGCTGGTCGCCCACGGCGCCGAATTCCACGCGCGGATGCTGGGAAAAGTGCTTCCCGACATCCAGCACAAGCGCTGGCGCTGCTCGGTGCGCCAGGTCCGCTGGTCCCAGTACTTCCATGCCCCCAACCACAAGCTCGATACGCTGTGCGAGCACCTGCGCATCTTCCGGCCCCGGCCGCAGGTTGCGCTGGATGATTGCCTGGCGCTGTCCAGGTTGCTGTTCCAGCACATGGGTGCAGCCGACCAAGCCACGCCCATGGGCTTCCTGCTGGCCGAGTCCGACTTCGTGCCGCGTATTGCGATCAGCGTGCCTGTGCCATCGGCGCCGCCGCCGTCACCTGCGGTCCCGGCCGACGCCGGCCAGTCATGGATGCCAAAGGTTGAGACCAGCCATGCTGGCCCAAGCCGGGGGCTGGTCATCGTCGCGGTGATGCTGATGCTGTTCGCGGGGGCGCTGATCTGGCCGGACTTGCTGCAGTGGTGAGAACAGACCTGTCCGGCGCTTGGAGGCCGCTTGGCTGAAAAGAAAAACGGCCTGGATCTTTCGATCCAGGCCGTTGTTTCCACTGGGTATTTCTGGTCGGAGCGATAGGATTCGAACCTACGACCCTCTGATCCCAAATCAGATGCGCTACCAGGCTGCGCTACGCTCCGAAGCCCGCCATTGTAGCCGGGCCCCGCGATCGCGGTCAATCTAATGTGATGATGCCCGCTCTGGCGCACTCAGCCTTGCCGGCCTGCTCCCCCTTCTGGCGGGGACGCTTTGGCTTGACTTGGGTTTGCGCGCTGGGATAATCCGCACACCGCACCAGTCCGACCGGCGTGCTTTTGGGAACGCCCGGTTTGCCTATTCCTTCCGGACTGACCTGATCACCACAACAATAACGGCGCTCCCGCCCGCGGCGGGCGCCTCGACGTGTTTGCGTCTGCCGGCCGGCGGCGCCAGGCGTTCTGAAACCGGGTATGCGGCTTTGATAACAACGGTCCGACACAGGACCGGTAAAGAGCAGGTAACAGCGGCGCCATGCGGCGCACCGCTTGTCGCCTTGGACGGGAATGAAGATGTTTCAGTCGCACATAGTTGTGCTCATCGCGGGGTTGTGCGCCCTGCAGATGGCTGTGGTTTGCGTGGTGTTGCGCCGCTCGGCGGGCATGGATCGCAGCGGCCTGACGTCGTGGGCGCTGGGAAGCGTGCTGGCCGCAATGGCAGCGGCCCTGGCAGCGGTGCAGGAACTGCGCCCGCTGTGGCTGGTACTGGAATCGAGCGACCTGGCACTGCTGGCGGCGCTCTCGGTCATGGCAGTGGGCGCGCGGCATTTCGCGGGCCGGCCCGGCCGCGCCGCGCCGTTGCTGGCGCTGAACCTGGCAGCCGCGGCGGCGGTGGCCTGGCACGACCTGGCGCCTCAATATCTTGCCGTGCCGCCGCTGATGCCGGAGATGGCACCGCTGCTGACGATGTGCCACATCGCACTGCTGCTGGACCTGGCCCGCAGCGCGTGGCCGTCGGTGCCGGCCACGCGCGGCACCGGCCGGCTGGCAGCGTTGTCGCTGGTATTGATCGTCATCGCCGCGGCGGCCATCAACGCATGGACCGTGGCGCTGCCGCTGGCGGCAGTCATGCAGGGCGGCGCCTGGCGGCGGCCGATGCCGTGGGACGGCGAGCTCGCCATGCTCAATATCTTTGCACTGGTGGGCGTGTCGGTCAGCTTTGCGCTGATGGCACACGACCGGCTGCGGCGTATGCTGGAGCGGCGCGCGCGCCATGACGACCTGACCGATGTGCTGCTGCGCGGCGCGTTCTGGGAAGAGCTGGAGGCAGCCTGCCTGCGCGCCGAGCGGCAGCGCAAGCCCCTGACGGTGGCCTTTGTCGACCTCGATCACTTCAAGGCAATCAATGATGTCTACGGCCACCTGGCGGGCGACAGCGTGCTGCGGCATTTCGCCGGGCAGCTGCGCAAGAATTTTGGCCAGCTCGAGGTGGCGGGGCGCCTGGGCGGCGAGGAATTTGCCATCCTGATGCCGGATACGGCGCTGGAGCAGGGCCGGCTGGCCTGCCTGCGGCTGGCCACGGCGGTGCGCGCCACGCCATGCCCGTCCGAGCCCGATCCGATCGCCTATACCGTCAGCATCGGCCTGGCGGCGCGGCAGCCGGGCGAAGGCGCCGATGCGCTGATGCGCCGTGCCGACCGTGCGCTATACGACGCCAAGCTGAAAGGGCGCAACTGCGTGTCCCTGCATCCGGCAGGCAGCGAGGCGGGCACCGATGGCGGCGCGGTCGATGGCCACTACATCACGCGCGGACAGCCGCGCGCCGCATCCTGACCTGCGCCGCTTGTCACTGCGCAGCGGTGCTGCGGTAGAATGCCGCCTTCGCGTCCTTAGCTCAGTTGGATAGAGCACTCGCCTTCTAAGCGAGCGGTCAGAGGTTCGAATCCTCTAGGACGCGCCAGTGAAATCAAGGGTTTGCGGGGTGTCGCCCGCGCAGGCCGAAGCGCGCCCCACGTCAGTGGGCAATCTGCGGGCAATTCTGGCCTTCGATGCGAGTGCCATGGAGTTCAGAACGGTCAGTGGCCGACTTTATCGGCTGCGCGACACCGCCAGCGTGGCGGACCTCTCTTCGCGTCGTGGACCACCATGAAGCCCCCTCCGCCGATATTGCCGGCATTGGGTAGGGCTACCGCGTGCGCGAAGCCCACCGCCACCGCCGCGTCCACCGCGTTGCCGCCAGCCTTCAGGATGTCCAGGCCGATCCGCGTGGCCGGTTCCTGCTCCGTCGCCACCATGCCGTTGCGCGCCACCACCGGGTGGAACACGTCCACGTCCATGTCGAAGTCGTAGGCGGCGCTGGCGGCCTGTGCTGTCGCGGTGGTGGCCGGCGCCAAGACGGCCGGTTCTGCAATGACAGGCGCATAGCGCGGGGCGGCGGTCTGTGCGATAGGGGCGGTGTTGCAGGGAAGCTCTCGCAAAAGGACCCATCCCGTTTGCGAAGGTTTTCGAGTGCCCCGACGTGACCCGCCCTTTGGCCGGTCGGCGACGCATGCCAAACATGCGGATTGGCAATCGGAGATTGGATGGAAACCGCCGGGGGTGCGTCGAAAGGCTTATGTGAGGCCGTCGTGACTGTTAGCCACGTCTCGCCCCGCCTTGCGCGCATTTCAGCCCATTAATGGCGGCAACTTCTCGCGCCGTCTACGTGGCAGCAATCCCTCCTGTTTTGATGCGAGGAATGCATCAATTCATCGAAACATTGCAATTCCCCTCTGCAAGTTGTCTCTGCAAACTGGCATCAATTCGCCTTTCCCGTTCGCGGGGCAGGGGGAGGTGACGACAATAAGCCGAAATGGGGAGATAGGATGGGCATCGAACAAGAACGGAAAAGTCGGTTAAACGGGAAGTTGGCGGCCGGGGCGGTCCTTGGAATTGCGATCACTACTACTGTTCAGGCACAGAGTTCGTCCGGAGTAAGCCTGTACGGCATCATCGATACCACCATTCGCTACTCAAACAATAACCAGGGCGACAATAAGTTGGCTGCGTTAACCGACGGCTATTTCAACGGCTCACGCTGGGGCATGCGGGGCAACGAGGCGCTCGGAGGCGGATTGTCCGCCATCTTCAATTTGGAGAGTGGCTTTGATCCCTCGACCGGCGTATCGCAGCAAGGCACCACAACGGCAAACTATGGACAGCAGAGTACCGGCGGTCAGGGGCGTTTGTTTGGAAGGCAGGCATGGGTCGGATTGAACCACGAGCGCTTCGGTAGGCTAACGTTCGGCCGGCAATTCACCACCGGCTACGATGCGACCGCCCGCTTTCAGCCTAACGGTCACCCCAATCTGGACGCAGTCACCATCTTTAACGGCTATACGGGACCGCGCCAAGACAACATGGCGAAATACGTCGGACAATGGGGAGCGCTATCTGCGGGAGCGTATTACACCTTTGGCGAAGTGTCGGGTCATATGAAGCCGAGCTCTAGTTACGGCGCAACTCTCGGCTATAAGCAGGGACCGGTGGACGTCGGTGGCTTCTGGCAGCAGGCCAACGCGCTAACCACGCCCGAGTCGAGAAAAGTCTGGGGCGTGGGTGGCAACTATCAATGGGGGATAGTCAAGCTAACCTTCGGCTATCTAAACAATCGATTCGATGTGAGCCCGACGCGAAACGATGTATTCAGTGGCGGCTTCGCTGTGGCGGCTACCTCTGCTCTCACGCTATCCGTTGCGTCGCACTACGACCGCCAGCGCAATGCCTCCGGCAGCCGCATTATGGTGACCGGCGTCGCGGACTACAACCTTTCAAAGCGCACTGACATTTACGCCGAAATTGATTTCAATCGCATCAACGGTGCCTATGCGCTGCCCACCTTCATGGGAGTGAAAGGCAGCAAAGTCGGCGGTGGCATCGGCTTGCGACATCGCTTCTAGAGCGGTCCATTGTTCTGCCAGGCGGCTAACTGGTGCGTCGGCGCTTCAATGTGCCCAACTATTCTTCGAATTGATCTAACTCCGCTGGTCCCGCGCGTGAACGGCATTCGGGCTAGCACAAATGCAAGGAGCCAGCAGTGGACGAACAGGCAGTTGACCCCAGGACGTGGATTGGACGCAGCGAGCAGTGGGAGGACACAGTCACTGCCGCGCCGATCGCAGCGCTGCGTGCGACGTTGGATTACCCCGCAGCAGCGCAGACAGCAGGCACTCCATTGCCGCCACTGTGGCATTGGCTTTATTTCTTACCCATGCATCGTCAAAGCGAAATTGGGCACGATGGCCATGCCAAGCGCGGCGGCTTTCTACCCCCTGTGCCATTGCCCCGCCGCATGTGGGCAGGCGGCCAATTCGAGTTTCGCCATCCACTTCGGGTGGGCGACAAGATCCAGCGCACCTCCGTCATCGACGATGTTACAAGCAAGGAGGGGCGGACCGGAAAGTTAGTATTTGTAAGAGTGCGTCATGAGATCCGCGCCATCGGTACTGCGGAACCGGCGTTAGTGGAGTTTCACGACATCGTTTACCGAGAGGCACAGCAGTCGCGCGAGGCGCCTGTCATGCCCCAAGCGGCGCCCGCGGAAGCGGCTTGGCAGCGCCAAATTGTTCCGGACGACGTCTTGCTGTTCCGCTATTCGGCCCTGACTTTCAATGGGCATCGCATCCACTATGACCGCCGCTACGTGACAGAGGTCGAAGGCTACCCCGGCTTGATTGTCCACGGCCCGCTGATCGCTACGTTGCTACTGGATCTGCTGCGGCGCGAATTGCCCCAGGCAGAGGTCGCCAGCTTTCGATTCCGTGCGGTGCGCCCGACCTTCGACCTGCATCCCTTCCGGGTCAGCGGTCAACCGCAGTCTGACGGCAAAACAGTTCGCTTGTGGGCATCCGACCACGAGGGCTGGCTGACCATGGACGCCACGGCAGTCCTTCGCTGATTTCGCTTTACGGAAGATCCTGATGCAACCCCTCAAAGACATCACGGTTGTCACATTTGAACACGCGATTGCGGCGCCTTTTGCCACGCGGCAGCTTGCCGATCTGGGTGCACGAGTTATTAAGATCGAGCGGCCTGGGGTCGGCGATTTCGCCCGTGGTTACGATGAGCGGGTCCGTGGCCTGGCCTCGCATTTCGTCTGGACAAACCGCTCGAAGGAAAGCCTGACGCTCGATGTCAAGCACCCGGCCGCGGCTGGCGTATTACAGCGTCTGATTGAGGAAAAGGCGGACGTGGTGGTTCAGAACCTCGCACCAGGCGCCGCAGCACGGCTTGGTCTGGGCTACGAAACGCTTTCCGCCGTAAAGCCCCAAATCATTGTGTGTGATATTTCGGGCTATGGCGACAATCCGAAGAATCCTGGGCCATACCGCGACAAGAAGGCCTATGACCTTCTCGTTCAGAGCGAAGCCGGATTTCTGTCCGTGACGGGGACGCCTGACGTGCCTTGCAAGGCTGGGCCTTCCATTGCTGATATCGCCGCCGGCATGTATGCCTACACAAACATTCTGGCCGCTCTGTTACAACGCAATCAGACGGGCCGAGGGCAACGTATTGACATCTCCATGCTAGAGGCGCTGGCGGAATGGAATAGTTACCCTCTCTACTACGCTTTTGATGGGGCACAGCCGCCGCAGCGCACGGGCGCAAGCCACGCCACAATCTACCCCTATGGACCGTTTCCGGCTGGCGATGGGGCGACAGTAATGTTGGGGTTGCAGAACGAGCGGGAATGGGCAAACTTCTGCAACACAGTGCTCCAGCGGCCCGAACTGATCGAAGATCCCCGCTTTAGCTCAAACTCGAGACGCGTGGCCGAGCGCACTGCACTGAGGCAGATCATCGTAGATGCCTTTTTGCCTCTAACCGGTGCTCAAGTGGTGCAGCGATTGGAGTTGGCCCAGATCGCGAATGCCAGTGTCAATGACATGCAGGGGGTGTGGGAGCATGCTCAACTCAAGGCGCGCGGCCGCTGGACTGAAGTCGACTCGCCCAAGGGCATGCTGCCGGCTCTCTTGCCCCCAGGGACCTGGAACGAAGGGCCGCGTATGGATCCGATACCGGCACTCGGTCAGCACACCGACACAATTCTCGCGGAGCTTGGATATGCCTCCGACGAAATCGCCGTGATGCGCGCTGATAGCGTCGTGTAACGCCTGGCCTAGCGCACCATACATGTGACCTAACGGAGACGTAACCTATGGCTTCCACCATCATTGATTCCCGCATTTTTGGCGACATGTTTAGCGACGCGCGCATGCGCGAAGTGTGGTCCGATGAAAACCGCACGGCTAAATACCTGGACATCGAGCGAGCATTGGCAAAAGTGCAAGGTGAGCTTGGCATCATCCCGCAGGAAGCGGCCGACGAGATCGTCAAGAATTGCGAACTTTCCCAAATTGACTGGGTTAAGCTCAAGGCAAAGACCGAACAGATCGGATATCCGATTATCGCGGTGGTCAACCAGATCAACGCGAACTGCCGGGATGGGCTTGGCGAATTCTGCCATTGGGGCGCCACCACCCAGGACATTACCGACACAGCGGCGGTATTGCAGATGCGCGAGGGCCTGGCACTGATCGAGTCGGATCTCGAGGACATCGCTGACGCGCTTGCGACGCTGGCAAAGCAGTACCGCGACACGCCGGTGATCGGTCGGTCCAACCTGCAGCAGGCCACCCCTATTACGTTCGGCTACAAGATGGCCAGCATCCTTGCCGGCATCGAGCGCCACCGCGAGCGGCTGCGGCAGTTGAAGCCGCGAGTGCTAATGGGTGAGTTCGGCGGCGCATCCGGTACGCTTTCCTCGTTGCAGACGGGAGCCATGGAAACACAGGCTGCGTTGATGAAGGAACTTGGGCTGGCGCAGCCACTGATCTCCTGGCACACGGTGCGCGATACGATTGCCGAAGTGGGCGCGTTTCTCGGACTCGTCGGCGGCTCGCTCGGCAAGATCGCCATGGACGTGAAGCTCATGATGCAGACCGAAGTTGCCGAGGTGTTCGAACCCTTTGCGCCGGGGCGCGGCTCTTCATCGACCATGCCGCAGAAGCGCAACCCGATTTCGTGCCTGTACATCCACGCCAACATCTCGGTTGCACGGCAGCACGCGGCGGCCCTGATGGATGCGATGGTGGCTGATCACGAGCGTTCAACAGGCCCGTGGGAGATCGAATGGGTATCCCTACCGGAGATCTTTTGCCTGATTTCCGGTGCCCTGAAGCAGGCGAAGTTCGTGTTGCAGGGCTTGGAAGTGGACGCGGCTCGCATGCGCGCGAATATCGACATGACAAACGGGCTAGTTATGTCTGAGGCGGTGATGATGGGCCTGGGTCCATATATTGGGCGCGAGTATGCGCACGATCTGGTCTATGACCTTTGCCGCGAGGCCATTGCCAACAACCGACCCTTGATCGACATCCTCGCGGCACATCCGGAAGTAAGCAGCCACGTGTCACGCGCACAACTCGAGGCCATGTGCGATCCACGCAACAATCTTGGCCAAGCCGGCGTAATGGTCGACAGGGTACTGGCTAGCCGGCGCTAAGACGCACTGCCAAGAAGAGCATGCCGGCCTGCCGTCCGTGAGCCGTCGGCGCGCCAAGGTCGGTCCGCGGGGCGATTATTTGCCACGCCGTTTGCCGGCGGGCGCGCCACGTCTTGGTCGTGTTTCGCAAAGAAAGTCATAGAGCTGCTGCGCGGCAGGTGTTAAGGATCGGCTCTTGCGGCGTATTAACCCAATTTTGCGCGTCACGACCGGGTCGGTTAGTGGGACACTAACTAGAAGCGGATGATCTGGACCTGGCATGGCGATGGATGGCACCGCTGCGATGCCAAGCCCGGCTTCGACCAAGCCCAAGGTCGTGGTGACGTGCTGCGTCTCGTAGATACTCTGCGGCAATCGTGACACGTTCGAAAGCGCCTGATCGAGGAGCAGCCGGTTGCCGGAAGCTTTGCTGACCGAGATGTAGTCATATTCGGCGAGGTCTGCCCAGGTCACTTGCCGTCGCTCCGCGAGTGGATGATCGCGACGGCAGGCCGCAACGAACCGTTCCTCCAGCAAGGGCCTGAATTCAATGTCTGGCTCTTGGCCTCCCACGAAATCGATCCCGAAATCTGCTTCACTGCGCGACACCGCTGACAGTACCTCGTTTGCGCTGGCATCCAGAATCTTTACCCGAATCTTCGGATACTGCGCGTGGTAACGCGAGATGACTTGCGGCAAGAAGTAATAAACCGTCGACGGTACGCAAGCAATAGTCACTTCCCCCATCCGCGTCGTTGTCACTCCGCGTATGCCCAGCAGTGCCTGATCCAGTTCGTCAAGTATCTCCTTTACCTTTCGGTCGAAATCCCGGCCGACGGTCGTAAGGCTAACCCGGCGGGTGGTGCGGTCGAGTAAGCGCACTCCCAAGGCCTCTTCAAGCTTGTCTATGCGACGGCTAAAGGCCGGCTGTGAGACGTTCAGGGAGGTGGCCGCCTTGCGGAAGCTATTCAGTTCGGCAACGGCACGAAACGCCTGCAAATCATTGAGGTTGAAGTTGATGGTCATTGCACTTTCCCGAGCGTCATCACTGATGTGCATTGTGCATCAATTGATCCTAAAAATTCAATTCACTAAAAGAAGGGAAACCACGAACATGACCAGACGGCTCCAGTAGGCCGACCAAAAAACCACATCATACGGAGCAGACAGATGCAATCATCGAAGCGACTTTTACTTTGCAGCATTGCGATTGCGGTATCACTTGGCAGCGTCAGCGCCTTTGGTGCGTTCCCTGACAAGAGAATTTCGCTGGTAGTGCCCACCGCAGCGGGAGGCGCTAATGACGCCATGGCGCGGGTAGTTGGCCAGGCAATGTCGACCATTCTCAATCAGACAATCGTGGTCGACAACAAAGCGGGGGCGAACGGCGCGATTGCCAGTGAGTTTGTCATGCGTGCCCCACCGGACGGCTACACGTTGCTACTCGGCTACGTGGCGACACATGCCATGAACCCTGCGCTGCAGAAGCTTCGGTACGATCCCGTTAAGGATTTTGTGCCCGTCGGCATGGTGGGTTCTTCGGCAACCGTGATGGTCGTCAATCCAAACCTGAAGGCCAACGATGCCAAGGGAGTCGTGACGCTACTCAAAGCAACGCCAGGAAAGATCAGTTACGCGTCGGCGGGCAATGGAACCGCTCCGCATTTTGCCGCGGAGATGTTCAAACTCTCGACCGGCACCGAGATGCTTCATGTGCCGTATAAGGGGTCAGCTCCGGCGATTAACGACACAGTTGCCGGGCAGACACAAGTGATGTTTCCGAGCCTTTTCACCGCCATGCCCCAGTTGAAGAACGGCAAGCTGAAGGCGGTCGGGATTGCAGGCAGCAAGCGCTCTTCGCTGATGCCAGAGTTGCCCACGCTGAAGGAACAAGGGATCGACGACGTTGATGTCTCCCAGTGGTATGCCATCTTCGCCCCCGCGAACACACCAGCCCCCGTTGTAGAAGCATTGAACAAGGCATTAAACCAGGCGTTGAAGGATAAAGCCGTTGTCCAGCGTTTGGAGGGACAAGGCGCAGAGGTTACGACCATGTCCACGGCCCAGATGCGAACATTTATTCAGGAGGAACAGGTCAAGTGGAAGAAAGTAGTTCAGGCGGCAAAACTGAAGGCGGACTGAGATGAGCAAGACAATACCTTGCGTGCTGATGCGAGCCGGCACCTCGCGCGGGCCGTTCTTTCTGCGGGAGTGGCTGCCCGAAAGCGTAGAGGCTCGCGACCAGGCGTTGATCGGTGCCATCGGTGCCTCCGACCCGCTTCAACTGGACGGGGTGGGCGGCGGTAGCACGCTGAACAGCAAGGTGGCGATTGTTTCGCGATCCACGCAACCCGGCTGTGACCTTGACTACCTGTTCGTACAGGTAGGAGTGGGTAACTCCTCGGTGGACACCCGGCCCAACTGCGGCAATATGCTTTCCGGAGTCGCACCCTTTGCGATCGAGCAAGGCCTGGTTGCAGCCCAACTCGGCTCAACCCGCGTGCGCGTTCACAACGTCAATACAGGCTCGCGAATCGATGTGACGGTCCGCACGCCTAATGGGCGGGTCACCTATGACGGCGACACTCGAATCGATGGCGTTGCGGGCACTGGGTCACCAATCTTGCTCGATTTCGTCGATGCGTGGGGCGCAGTGACCGGAAAGGTCTTTCCGACGGGCAACCGCGTTGACCTGATTGACGGCATCGAAGTGACTTGTATCGATGCGGCGATGCCATTGATGCTCGTCCGGGCACGCGACCTCGGTGTCAGTGGACGCGAGGCGCCGGCCACGCTCGACAATGATCCGATACTGCTTGCGCGTCTGGAAGCGCTGCGCTTGCAGGCTGGGCAGTTGATGGGGCTGGGCGACGTCTCGGACAGCGTTATTCCAAAGCCAGTCCTGGTCAGCCCCGGCGATTCGCCGGAAAGCATTACGTCGCGCTACTTTACGCCCCGCAAATGTCATGCGTCGCATGCAGTCACCGGCGCCATCGGCGTTGCCAGCGCATTCGCCTTACCTGGGACGGTTGCTAGCCAATTGACCCGATTGCCCGGCCGCCACGCACTTGTCGTCTTGCACCCAGCGGGACGGATCGAAGTGGAGGTGGAATTGGAGGGGGAGGGCGATGCGGCTACTGTAACAAGAGCGGCTCTCGTTCGAACGGCACGCAAGATCATAGAAGGTCAGCTCCATCTGCCCGAATATGTCTTCTCGCGGCCGGAAGGCAGCCGAGTAAAGCAGGCCTCGGCTCGGCATTCATTGCGGATCATCGTACCAACCCGTGCCGGAGGCGGCAACGATCTTGTGGCGCATCTTATTGGTCCCAGGCTTGGGCGACTGCTGGGGCATGACGTCATCATCGATAACCGTCCCGGTGCCAACGGCGGCATCGCCTGCGAGTACGTGGCGCGGGCAGTACCCGATGGTCAGACGCTCTTGCTCGGCTATATTGGAACTCATTCAATGAATCCGGCCCTGCAACCTGTTGGGTATGATCCGGTTTCGTCTTTTTCTCCGGTCGGGCTTATAGGATCGTCACCGATATTGTTGGTGGCGAATCCAATGCAGACGCCGCTTGACCTGGGTACGCTGGTCGCCCACATGAAGCGCGAGCCTGGAAGGTTTCGCTACGCGTCCGCAGGGGACGGTACACCGCCGCACTTTGCCGCAGAGCTTTTCCAATTGGCCACTGGCACTTCGATGCGCAGTACTACCTTCGAGGGCGCAGCGCCTGCCATCGCGTCGACCATTGATGGACGGACACAGGTTATGTTCGCGAGCCTGCTGACAGCGTATCGGCCGGTGGGTGCCGGTCAGTTGCGAGCACTGGCAGTCGCCGGACCCAAACGTCTGCCAGTGCTGCCAGAAGTACCGACGCTTGCGGAGTTGGGCGTGAGGGGCATGGAATTGACTCAGTGGTATGGTCTGTTTGCCCCGGCGGGAACTGCTGCCACGATGGTGGCGCAGCTCAATGGCGCCTTGGCTGCAGTCCTACGGGATCCAGAGGTCAAAGAGGGCTTCGAGAGCTACGGCGCAGCCCCCGAGCCGGGCGGTTCCGAACTTCTCGCAAGACGGGTGGAGACTGAACTAGAGCGCTGGCAGCGCATTGTTAGGGTGTCAGGTCTTGCGCCGTCGTCGATCGACGGTGACCCGGTGCAACAGTTTCTGGAGCCCTGCTAAATTACCTCGTAAGAGGTAGCGGTCGGTAACCGATGTGGTGCCTGCAACCGGCGCACGCTCGATTGTTGGGGTTCGCCTGCCTGCGAAAACGGAGATACTTTGGGACAACAGAACCGGTTATGGACGGCCGCCATGCGCGACCATCGCTGTGATGAGCCGGCCAAGGACTGCCTACAGTCTTGCAACTGCATATCAGCCGGGTTCCGTGTCGGCTCGAAGGAAGTCGGCAATGATTTCGGCAGACCTGCAAGAGTTGGTGAAGGGATTTCCGGCCAGGCTCCCCGCATTACGTGGCGGGGCCTTGCACTGACTCGATCGTCGCAATATGGGCAATGCCGCCGCGCGCGTACCGCCCCCTGAGAAGGCGAGGATGACCAGGTTTTCGTTGTCCGCCGAATACTGGGGGCGCGTGAAGAAGCGATAGCCGGCACCCTGGTCCGCGTGCGCGCTCGTCGGATTGACTGGCCGGGAGGCGCAGGCGGCAAGCAGAAGCAGCATCGAAATGACGGCCAAGGCTGAGGTCGGCGATCTGGCAATAGGTCCCCCGCGGCGACTGCAGGACGAACCGGACCGGCGGGTCGGCGTGCTGCAACTCCCCCAATACTAGTCGGCCAATGTAGCGATTGGCATACGTTTTGAGGTTGTCCCGGCGCGGCCACTCGTCTAGACTGGATTTCACCTGCCCAAGAGACCGGTACTTAACCTGGCTTGGCGAATGCGCGGCGGTGAGGCCGCCGATCCGGTACCTTTGCGGTGATCTGCAGGGAGACAAGCGATGTTGCCCACGCCCACTTCAGAGAGAGCGCTGTCCCGCGGACTACTCGATGTGCTGATCCGTGCCGGGCTGATCGCGGTGCTGGCAATCTTCTGCTTCCGGATATTCCGCCCCTTCCTCGATCTCATTGTCTGGTCCGTGATCCTGGCGGTGACCATCTACCCGCTCCAGGTCAGGCTCAGGCGCAGGCTGGGCAACAAGGACGGCCGCGCCGCCACGCTGATCGTGCTGGCCGCCATCGCCATCATTGCGCTGCCAGCCTACCTGCTGGGCGCCGCCATGATCGACTCGATGGAGAATGCGATCGCCATCGTCAAGAGCGAAGGCATTCATATTCCGCCACCGCATGAGTCGGTCGCCAGCTGGCCGCTGGTTGGCCAGCGCCTGTATGACCTCTGGCTGCAAGCCGCCTCGGACCTGGCCAGCGTGGTGCAGACGCTGGCGCCTCAGATCAAGGAAATCAGCCTGGCCGTGCTGGCCGCAGCCGCCGGCATCGGCAAGGGGCTGCTGATCTTCGTCTTCGCGCTGATTATCGGGGGCATCTTCATGGCCTACGGCGAGGCCGGCAACCGCAGCACCGTGCAGATTGCCTCGCGCATTTTCGGCCTGGAGCGGGGCCAGCGCATCGCCACGCTATGCACCGCGACCATCCGCGCTGTGGCGCAGGGCGTGGTCGGCATCGCCTTCATCCAGATGCTGCTGATCGGCATAGGTTTTGTGATCAAGGGGGTTCCTGCCGCGGGCGTGCTGGCCATGGCCGTGCTGCTGCTGGGCATCGCGCAGTTGCCGGCAACGCTGATCACGGTGCCGGTGATCATCTATGTCTTTGCCACGGAAGGTGCCAGCGTTGCCACTATCGTCTTCGCCATCTATGTCTTCGTGGCGGGACTGGCCGACAACGTGCTCAAGCCACTGCTGCTCGGGCGCGGCGTCGATGTGCCGATGCCGGTGGTATTGATCGGTGCCCTGGGCGGCATGGTGACAGGCGGCGTGATCGGCCTGTTTATCGGTCCGGTGGTGCTTGCGGTCGGGTATCAGCTGTTCTGGCAATGGGTGGAAGACCCGCCGCCGCAAGCGGATCCCGGCAACCAGCAACAGACCTGAAGTGGTCCGGGGTCACGCATGTCGCGCTGGAATCATCCGCTGCGCGCATTGCTGGCCTGCGCCTGTTGCCTTGGCGGCTGCGCGCGCCTGGGGCCGGATTTCCAGCCGCAGCAAGCGCCCTGGACGCAGCAGTGGCACAGCCCGGCGCTTGAGCAGGCGACCGAGCAGCGGGCCCAGCCCGACATCCGCGAGTGGTGGCAGGTCTTTGCCGACCCGACGCTCGAACGCCTGGTCGCCGAAGCCGACGCGCACAATGCCAGCCTGCGGATTGCCGGCCTGCGCGTGATGGAAGCGCGCGCCCAACTGGGCATTGCCCAGAGCGGGCGCTTCCCGCAACTGCAGCAGGCCAGTGCCGATGCCCTGTACACGGACCGCCGGCAGGCCGGCGGCCTGAACCCGCAGAACAGCCGCTTCTGGCAATACAGCGCGGGCTTCGACATCGGCTGGGAACTCGATTTCTGGGGCCGCTTCAGCCGCGCCATCGAATCTGCCGATGCTGTCTATTTTGCCGCCCGAGCCAACCGCGACGATGTGCTGGTGCTGCTGCGCGCCCAGGTGGCTGAGACCTACTTTGCGCTGCGCACGGCCGAGGCACGGCTGCGCATCGCCCGCGACAACGCAGCGCTGCAAAAGCGCAGCCTTGAGATCACCGAGCGGCTGTTCAAGAGTGGCGAGACCGACGAGCTCGACCTGCAGCAAGCGAAGACGCAGTACCTGGGCACCCTGAGCAGCATTCCTGAATTTGAAAGCCAGATCATGCGCACCCGCAATGCCCTGGCGGTGCTGATGGGCCGCCCGCCAGGCCCGTTGCCGGAGCTGCCGGAACTGGTGGGCAAGGAAGGGGTGATTCCACTGATCGATCGCGCGGTACTGCAGGATGTGCCTGCCAGCCTGTTGTTGCGCCGTCCGGATATTCGCGCCGCCGAGCTGCAGATTGCCGCGCAATCGGCGCTGATCGGCGTGGCCGAAGCCGATCTCTATCCGTCGCTGACGTTGCTGGGCAGCATTGTCTGGTCCGCCAGCACGCTGGCCGGCACGCCCAACAGCCTGGCCCTGATCGGTGGCCCCAGCCTGCGCTGGAGCGTGTTCGACTACGGCCGCATCAAGAACACCGTGCGCGTGCAGGACGCCCGCCTGCAGCAGCTGATCGTCGCCTACCAGGATGCCGTGCGGCAGGCGGCGCGCGAGGCCGACGATGCCGCCAGTGCCCTGATCAAGGCGCTGGATCGCGAGCAGATCCTGCGCGACAGCGCGCTGGCCGCCAGGCGTTCGCTGACGCTGGCCAACGCGCTCTACCGCGAAGGCTACTCGGACTTCCAGCGCGTGCTGGATGCTCAGCGTGCGCTGGCCACCCAGCAGGACGCCTACCTGGTCAACCGCAGCAATGCCGTCAGCAACCTGATCGCCTTGTACAAGGCCCTCGGCGGCAGCTGGCACAGCGAGCAGCCACTGGTGGACCCGGCCACCCGTCAGCAGATGCAGCAACGCACCGACTGGGGGAACCTGCTGGATGAACCGGGCCCGCCGTCCGCCGGTGCCAGCCTCCCAGTGAAGCAGAGGTAGATCTCCCTGAGCGAGTGCCGATGAGCGATGCCCCGCAACCCACCGCAGCCCCAGCGCCCAGCGCACCGCCGCCCGCCGCCGACCCGGCAAGGAAGGGCGTGCGCTGGGTGCTCTTGCTGATCGTCATCAGCCTTACCTGGTACCTGTTTGCCGACCGGTTGACCCCGTACACGCAGCAGGCGCGGGTACAGGCTTTCGTGGTGCCGGTTGCGGCGGAAGTGTCCGGGCGTGTGACCAAGGTGCATGTGCGCAACAACCAGGACGTCGCGGCAGGCACTGTCCTGTTCGAGGTGGATCCCCAGCACTACAAGATTGCCGTGGACCGCGCCCGCGCCGATCTGGAGTCGACACGCCGGCAGATCGGCGCCAGCACCGCGGGCATCGAATCGGCGCAGGCATCGCTGCGCGCAGCACGCGCCAACGAGCTCAAGGCGCGCCAGGACAGGGACCGCCTGGAGCGCCTGTACAGCGATGATCCCGGCACCATTTCCCTGCGCCGTCTGGAGGTGGCGCGCGCCAGCCTCGAGCAGGCTGTCAGCCAGGTCGCCGCCGCCAAGGCCGAGGTCCAGCGTGCGCGCGAACAGCAGGGGGGCAGCGAGGAAGAGAACGCCAAGCTGCGCAGCGCCGCCACTGCCCTGGAAAAGGCCGAACTGGATCTCGCCAATACGCAGGTGCGGGCGCGCGCCGCCGGGCTGGTCACCGACCTGCGCACCGATGCCGGCCAGTATGCCGCGGCCGGCAATCCGGTCATGACGCTGATCGCGATCCACGATCTGTGGATCAGCGCGGAGATGACCGAGAACAACCTGGGCCGTGTCGAGCCCGGCACGCCGGTTGCCATCGTGCTGGATGCGCTGCCGGGCAGGATCTTTGAGGGCCGGGTGCGCAGTGTCGGCTATGGCGTCAACGTCGGCCCGAGCACGCCGCCGGGCAGCTTGCCGACGGTGCAGAACAGCCGAGACTGGCTGCGTCCGGCGCAACGCTTCCCGGTGGTGGTCGAGATTGCCCAGGGCGAACTCGCCTCGATGCGCGGCATTCGCGTGGGCGGGCAGGCCGAGGTCATGGCGTTTCCCACCCAGGGCAACCCGCTCAATCCGCTCGGCCGTGTATTCCTGTACCTGATGAGCTGGCTTTCCTATGTCTACTGACAGCCCGGTGCTGCCGATGCCCGCGCGCGATCCACGCGCCCAGCGTTCGCTGCGCGTGGCGAGCGGCACCGCGCTGTGCCTGGCGGCCAGCTTCGGCCTGGGCCTGCCGATCCCCATGCTCGCGCCGGTGCTCGGCGTGTTCCTGCTGGCCAGCGTCAACCAGCCGGTGTCGCCCAAGGCCGGGCTGGGCCTGGTGCTGGTCGTGATGCTGACCACCGGCACTGGCCTGCTGCTGATCCCCATGCTGCGCTACTACCCCGTCAGCGGCGTGCTGATGATCGGCCTGTGCCTGTTCCTGGCCTTTCGCTACGGACTGCGCGGCGGCAACAACCTGGTCTCCACCTTCCTGGTGATCGGCCTGACCATGATCTCGGCGGCGGGCACCTTCGATTTCGGGCTGGCGGTCATGGTCATCGGTGCCCTGGTCAAGGGGCTGCTCGTCGCGGTCGTGGTGCTGGCACTTTGCCACTGGCTCTTTCCCGAACCGGCCGGCGCGCAGGCGCGGCCTGCGGCCAAGGCCTTGCCGGATGACCAGGGCGCCTGGATTGCGCTGCGTGCGGCGCTGGTGGTGATGCCGGCCTTCCTGCTGGCGCTGAACGACCCGGCCGCGTACATCCCGATCATCATGAAAGCGGTCAGCCTCGGCCGGCAAAGCTGCACCACCACGGCACGCGGCGCCGGGCGCGAACTGCTTGGCTCGACCTTGTTCGGTGGCGTGCTGGCCATCCTGTTCTGGTGCGCACTCAGCCTGTTCGTGCATTTGTGGATGTACTTCCTGTGGATGCTGCTGTTTGGCCTGCTGGCGGCGCGCAAGCTGTATGGCCTCAGCCCGTCGCGGTACCCGCCAGGCTTCTGGGTGAACACTCTCGTGACGCTGATCATCCTGCTGGGCCAGTCCGTGCAGGACAGCGCGGCCGGGAAGGATGTCTATACCGCCTTCGCCGTGCGCATGGGCCTGTTTGTCGGCGTCACGCTGTATGCCTGGCTGATGATCGAGCTGCTCGACCAGCCGCGCGGCGCACGACGGCATGCCCGCTGAAGAGGCCGGTCATGCTGAGCAACCTGCTGATCGGCCTTCCCGTAATGCTGCTCTGCCTGCTGCTGCAGGCGGTCTTCGTGGCTATCTGCCTGCGCTACTACGTGCGCTTCAAGCATGTCCGGCAAGGCCGCGAATCGCTCGGGCAGGACATCCTGCTGTTGTCGGTCGTGATGGTGCTGATGTTGCTCGGCAACTTCGTGCAGATGGCGATCTGGGCCGTCTTGTTCATGCTGTTGGGCGAGTTCGGCGATTTCGCCACCGCGCTCTATCACTCGGGCGTGAACTTCGCCACGCTGGGCTACGGCGATATCGTCATGTCCGAAGCCCGGCGCTTGCTGGGGCCGCTCGAGGCGGCCAACGGCATCCTGATGTTCGGCGTCTCCACCGCAGTGATGACGGCGGCGGTGCTGGACGTGATCAAGCGCAACCCGGCCAGGCTGCGGCAGGACGAGGGGCCATAGGGATGGGGGCGTCGGGCGCAGCCCGGGCCGGGACTGGGACGGTTCTAATATCGGATGCCGAATCGCGGGCGGGGTCGGGCAATCGATGCATCCCGATCTCTGCGAAAGCTGGCCCGCCGCGGGCGACTCTTCGGCCGGCTGCACTCGCCATTCAACGATCCAGGGAAACTCTGATGATTGCACGGCGAGCAAGCATAGCGGGCGCCACAAAGCAGCGGGGGGGGGGGGGGGGGGGGGGGGGGGGGGGGGGGGGGGGG
>NZ_JBYTAH010000015.1:0-81914 GCF_058787975.1 Cupriavidus sp. FW305-26 | reverse complement strand
CCCCCCCCCCCCCCCCCCCCCCCCCCCCCCCCCCCCCCGCTGCGTTTTCCCGGTCAGGAAATCGTGTAGGTGGTACGTTCCCCGGGGTTGTAGAGGTCCCTGGCCAGTTGCAGGATCTGGTCCCGATGATGGTCGAAGGTGGCGAGAAGGGCGGATTCTTCCGCGGCACCCTGGTGGCTCAGGCGCAGAAGGATTTCGTCAGTGACCTGAAAGGCCACTTCGCGCGCGTTGTCGTAGCCCCAGAAGCAAACGCAGTGCCGCGCCGCATCGTAGCTGCGGCTGGGATTGGGAAAATTCAGTGCCATTGCAGACTCCTGTCCGGTCACGGTACGCCGTGCGTGTTGGGCTTGCTGGCGCCAGCCGGTGCTGCCGCCCCCAGTATGCGCCTGTTTCCCGCAAGCTGGGCATGTGTCCCTGCGGCCTGCTGGAGCGCATGGCGCGTTCTTCGCGAAAGATATTTCCTTCGCCGGCGATTTAGCGCGTATGCTGGGATTGCCATTATCTCCAGGCAAGCCATTCAGGAGCCCATCATGGCCAAGAGTCAACTACGCAGCAGCCGCGAAGCCAAGAAACCCAAGCAACCGAAAAAGCCATCCGTGCCGGCCTCACCCTTCAGCACGGTCCAGTTTCGCGGGCACGATGAGGTCGCCAAGAAGAAGAAATGACTGAGACCGACAGTGCAGGGGTCGTCTGGTCCCTTGTGTTCCTGGCCGCGTTGGTCGGGGTCTACGGCTACATCATCCGGGTGGGCATCCACCACAAGCCGGTGTTCGGCATAGCGAAGCACTCGCTTCGGTACTGGTGGCACCGGCTGGTCCACGTGACCAAGTAAGCAACGCCGGCCAGTCAGGCCGGCGCGGGCAAGATTTGCGGTTTTGCCGCACAATACAGCCTGCGCGCCGCACAGGAGCACGCTGGATCGATCAGAGGCGAGGGCACTGACCTCGCCCGTCAGCGGGCGGCATTTTGTTGAACATCCTGCAATCCTGTACATGGCCGCCCCACATGCACATTCCGCCGCGGATCCCGTCCGCGGCGCAGACACTTCCGTTTCTTTCCGCGATAGCAATCCATCCGGCCGCCTGCCGCTGCTGGCGCTCGGGGTCGGCAGCTTCGGCATCGGCACCGGCGAATTCGTCATCATGGGCCTGCTGCCCGATGCCGCCAGCGACCTCGCCATCTCCATCCCGCAAGCCGGCCACCTGATCAGCGCCTATGCGCTGGGCGTGGTCATCGGCGCGCCGCTGCTGGCGGTGCTGGGCGCGCGCTGGCCGCGGCGCAACCTGCTGATCGCGCTGATGGCGGTGTTTGCCGCCGGCAATATCGCCAGCGCGCTGGCGCCTTCCTATCTGTCGATGATGGTGGCGCGCCTGCTCACGGGTTTTCCGCATGGCACGTACTTTGGCGTGGCGGCGCTGGTGGCCGCCAGCCTGGTCCCGCGCGAACGGCGCGCGCAGGCGGTGGGGCTGGTGATGCTGGGCCTGACCACTGCCACGCTGGTGGGCGTGCCGATCGCCGCCACGGTCGGCACCTGGCTGGGCTGGCGCTCGGCCTTCGTGATTGTCGGTGCCCTCGGTGCACTGACGGCGCTGCTGGTGTGGCGGTGGGTCCCGTTCGTGCCGGCCGACCGGCGTGCCAGCCCGCTGCGCGAGCTGTCGGCGCTCAAGCGCAAGCAGGTCTGGCTGACGCTCGGTATCGGCGCGATCGGCTTCGGCGGCATGTTCTCGGTGTTCAGCTATATCAAGCCGACCATGCTCGAGCTGGCGCATATGCCGGCGGCGGGTATCCCGGTGGTGCTGGCCTTGTTCGGCATCGGCACGGTGGCGGGCAACCTTGCCGGCGCGAAGCTGGCCGACAAGGCGTTGATGCCGACCATCGGCGGCGTGCTGGTGTGGGCGGCGCTGGTGCTGGGCGCCTTCGCCTTGACCGCGTCGCATCCCTGGCTGGCTGCCATCAATGTGCTGCTGGTGGGCACCACGGTGGCACTGGGCCCGGCCTTGCAGATCCGGCTGATGGATGTCTCCGGCGACGCGCAGACGCTGGCCGCGGCCCTCAACCACTCGGCCTTCAACATGGCCAACGCGCTCGGCGCGTGGCTGGGCGGGGTGACCATTGCCGCCGGCTACGGCTGGGAGTCCACCGGCTGGGTCGGCCTGCTGCTGGCGCTGGGCGGCCTGGTGGTCTATGCGTGGTCGATGCTGAGCATGGGCCGGCAGGGCGCGCCAGTCGCGGCGCAGGCGTGATGCAGGCGGACCTGGTGGGTGCGCGCACAGGTCTGCAAGGAACAAAAAAAAGGGGTGCCTCATCGGGCACCCCTTTTTCATCCGCGGTCCGCTGGCGGGACGGGCTTACTCTGCGTCCGCGACGCTGGCGCCGACCACGTTGAAGCCGCCGTCGACATAGGTGATCTCACCGGTCACGCCGCTGGCCAGGTCGGACAGCAGGAAGGCGGCCACGTTGCCGACTTCTTCGATGGTGACGTTGCGGCGCAGCGGCGCGGCCTGCTCGAAGTGGCCGAGCAGCTTGCCGAAGCCCTTGATGCCCGAGGCGGCCAGGGTCTTGATCGGGCCGGCGGAGATGCCGTTGGCGCGGATGCCACGCGGACCGACCGACGAGGCCAGGTAGCGCACGCTGGCTTCCAGCGAGGCCTTGGCCAGGCCCATGGTGTTGTAGTTGGGAACCACGCGCTCTGCGCCCAGGTAGGTCAGCGTCAGCAGCGAGGCCTTGTCCGACAGCAGCGGCAGCGCGGCCTTGGCCAGCGCCGGGAAGCTGTAGGCGGAGATGTCATGGGCGATGCGGAAACCTTCGCGCGACAGGCCTTCCAGGAAGTCGCCGGCGATCGCCTCGCGCGGCGCGAAGCCGATCGAGTGCACCAGGCCGTCGAACTTATCCCAGCGCTGGCCCAGCGCGGCGAAGGTCGCGGCGATCTGCTCGTCGCTGCCGACGTCGCATTCGAACACCAGGTCGCTGCCGAATTCCTTGGCAAAGTCGCTGATCCGGTCCTTGAACCGTTCGCCGACATAGGTGAAGGCCAGTTCGGCGCCTTCGCGTTTGCACGCCGATGCGATGCCATAGGCGATCGACCGGTTAGAGAGCAAGCCGGTGATCAGGATCCGCTTACCTGCCAGAAATCCCATAAGTTCTCCAAGGTGGTGTATCAGGCACGCTTCGTGCGTCCGCCGTGCGGCCGTGTGCGTGCCTTTGCTGTCTTGCGGTCGTTTTTATTGCGCCGCGCAGAGGGAATGTCCGGATGGCTGGCGCCACCCCGGACACATGTAAAATTGTCTCATACTTGGCCCGGCCACAGAATGCCGGGCCCCACAGGTCATAGTGGAGGAATCCAACGGGATGCCTATTCAAGCACGTTGGCCGCTTCAGGCGGCATGGCAGTGCTTCCGGCGGGATGCGGTACTGCGCGGTTGGGTTGCAAGCGGGCTGGCGATGGCGCTGGCGGCGGGGGTCTCTCTCTTTTCCAATCCGGCGCTGGCGGCGCATGGCTTCGCGCTGCACGGGGACCTGAAGTACCAGGCGGATTTCCGGCATTTCGACTATGCCAATCCCAATGCACCCGCCGGCGGCACGCTGACACTCGCCAATCCGGACCGGCGCACCAGTTTCGACAAGTTCAATCCGTTCACGCTGAAGGGCACGTCGGCGCCCGGCCTGAACGCGCTGATGTTCGAGTCGCTGCTGATCAGCAGCGCCGACGAGAGCGCGAGCGCCTATGGCTTGCTCGCCGAGGATGTCACGGTGGCGCCGGACGAGCTGTCGGTCACGTTCACCATCCGGCCCCAGGCGCGCTTCTCCAATGGCGACCCGGTGCTGGCGTCGGATGTCAAATATTCTTATGACATGCTGATGAGCAAGGCCTCGAGTCCGGGCTATCGCAGCATGTGCACCGATGTGAAGGCGGTGATCGTCGCTGGCGAGCGCACAGTGCGCTTCGAATTCAAGCAGCGCAACCGCGAGCTGCCGCTGATCGTAGGCTCGCTGCCGGTGTTCTCGAAGAAATGGACGGCCAAGGTTCCGTTCGAGAAGCTGACCTTCGAGCCGCCGGTCACCAGTGGCCCCTACCTGATCGAGCGCTATGACGCCGGCCGCGGCATCATCTTCCAGCGCGACCCGAAGTACTGGGGCAAGGATCTCGCGGTGCGCCGCGGCACCTTCAATTTCGCGCGCGTGGCCTACCGCCTGTACAAGGACGAGACCGCCAAGCTCGAGGCATTCAAGGCAGGGGAGTTCGACGCCATCGTCGAATACAAGGCCAAGAACTGGGCCAAGAGCTACCAGGGCACCCGCTTTCGCAACGGCGAGCTGCTGAAGACCGAGTTCCCGCACCGCAACGGTGCAGGCATGCAGGGCTTCGTGATGAATATGCGCAAGCCGGTGTTCCAGGACGTGCGCGTGCGCCAGGCCCTGATCCTTGCGCTGGACTTCGAATGGCTGAACCGGCAGTTGTTCTACGGCGCCTACAGGCGGCTGGACAGCTGGTTCTCCAACAGCGAGCTGGCCGCCAGCGCCACCTTCGATGGCCGGCCCAGCCCGGGCGAGCTGGCGTTGCTTGAGCCGCTGCGTGCGGAATTGCCGCCGGAGGTGTTCGGCCCGGACGTGGTCCAGCCCAGCACTGCGGCGCCGCGTTCGCTGCGCGACAACCTGCGCCAGGCACGGCGCCTGCTGGCCCAGGCCGGCTGGACCTATACGGATGGCGCGCTGCGCAACGCCAAGGGCGAGACGCTGGTGTTCGAGTTCCTCGACGACGGCGGCGCCATGAGCCGCGTCATCACCACCTATGTGCGCAACCTGGAGAAGCTTGGTATCCAGGTGAACCAGCGCACCACGGACTTTGCGCTGTACCAGAAGCGGCTGGAGGATTTCGACTTCGACATGGTGTCGATCCGCTTTCCCGACTCGCAAAGCCCCGGCAACGAGCTGCGCGACCGCTTTTCCAGCGAGGCGGCCGGCACGCCGGGCTCGGACAACCTGTTCGGGCTGAAGTCGCCCGTGGTCGACAAGTTGGTGGATAACGTCTTGCACGCCCATACCCGGCAGGAACTGGTCACCGCCGGGCGGGCGCTGGACCGGGTGCTGATGCATGGCTACTACATCGTGCCGAACTGGTACAGCGCATCGCACCGCGTGTCCTACCGCAAGACGCTGGCCTACCCGGAGCGCCTTCCCTATTACTACACGGCCGAAGGCTGGATCCTGAGCCAATGGTGGCGCACGGACCTGCAGCCGCAGGCACGCTGACGCGCCCGCTGCGAACAAGACAAGGAAGAGGACCGGCCGATGCTTGCCTACCTGCTCAAGCGCATTCTGCTGATGATCCCGACGTTGATCGGGGTCATCACGCTGACCTTCGTGGTGATCCAGTTCGTGCCGGGTGGCCCGGTCGAGCAGATGATGATGGAACTGAAAGGGCGGGGCGGTGCCGGCGAAGCCAGCGGCGGTGGCGCCGAATACCGCGGGCGGCGCGGCGTCGACCCCGAGAAGATCAAGGAGATCCAGGCCCTGTATGGCTTTGACAAACCGCCGCTGGAGCGCTACTTCCTGATGCTCAAGCGCTTTGCCCAGTTCGACCTGGGCCAGAGCTATTTCCAGCACCGCAGCGTGTGGGAGCTGGTCAAGTCCAAGCTGCCGGTGTCGGTCAGCCTGGGTTTGTGGACCTTCTTCCTGACCTACCTGATATCGGTGCCGCTGGGCATTTCCAAGGCCATCCGCGCGGGCAGCCGCTTTGACGTGGTGACCAGCATCATCGTGCTGGTGGGCTATGCCATCCCCGGCTTCGTGCTGGGCGTGCTGCTGCTGGTGCTGTTCGGCGGCGGCACCTTCGTGCAGTGGTTCCCGCTGCGCGGGCTGACCTCCGACAACTGGGAGCAGCTCTCGCTGATGGGCAAGGTGATGGACTACCTGTGGCACCTGGTGCTGCCGATCACGGCATCGGTGGTGGGCAGCTTCGCGGTGGTCACCATGCTGACCAAGAATGCCTTCCTTGAGGAAATCCGCAAGCAATACGTGCTGACCGCGCGCGCCAAGGGCCTGGGCGAGCGCCGCGTGCTGTGGAAGCACGTGTTCCGCAACGCGCTGATCCCGCTGGTGACGGGATTCCCGGCCGCGTTCATCGGCGCCTTCTTCACCGGCTCGCTGCTGATCGAGACGCTGTTCTCGCTCGACGGGCTGGGCCTGCTGTCCTATGAGGCGGTGCTGCGGCGCGACTATCCGGTGGTGCTGGGCACGCTCTACCTGTTCACGCTGATCGGGCTGGTCACGCGCCTGATCTCCGATGTCTGCTACGTGCTGGTGGACCCGCGCATCCATTTCGAGGGCTTGCACCGATGAAACTGTTCACGCACGCGGCCCCCAACGGGCTGCCGCATTCGCCTTCGCCGCGCCAGCGCGCCTGGCAGCGCTTTCGCCGCAACCGGCGCGGCTACTGGAGCCTGGTGATCTTCGTGGTCATCTTCGTGCTGAGCCTGGGCGCCGAGCTGCTGTCCAGCAACCGGCCGCTGGTGGTGCACTACAAGGGCGAATGGTATTTCCCCATCGTCAAGGTCTACCCGGAAACCACCTTCGACGGCGATTTCGCCACGCCCGCGGACTACCTCGATCCGTATATCCGCGACCGCATCACCACCAACGGCAACTTCGCGGTGTTCCCGCTGAACCATTATTCGTACGACTCGCTCAACTACTTTGCCAAGGAGCCCAACCCGGCGCCGCCGTCGGCAGAGAACTGGCTGGGCACCGACGACCGCGGCCGCGACATCCTGGCCCGGCTGCTGTACGGCTTCCGCGTGTCGGTGCTGTTCAGCCTGGCGCTGACCGTGATCGGGGTGCTGGTGGGCACGCTGACCGGGGCGCTGATGGGCTTCTTCGGCGGGCGCTTCGACCTGTTCTCGCAGCGTGCCATCGAGATCTGGAGCTCGATGCCGGAGCTGTACCTGCTGATCATCTTTGCCTCGATCTTCGAGCCCAGCCTGGCGCTGCTGATTATCCTGCTGTCGCTGTTCGGCTGGATGGGCCTGTCCGACTACGTGCGCGCCGAGTTCTACCGCAACCGCTCGCTCGACTACGTCAAGGCCGCGCGCGCGCTGGGCCTGTCCAACGTGCAGATCATGTGGCGCCATATCCTGCCTAACAGCCTGACCCCGGTGATCACCTTCCTGCCGTTCCGCATGAGCGCCGCGATCCTGGCGCTGACCAGCCTGGACTTCCTCGGCATGGGCGTGCCGCCGACCACGCCCAGCCTGGGCGAGCTGCTGGCGCAGGGCAAGGCCAACCTGGATGCGTGGTGGATTTCGCTGTCGACCTTCGCGGTGCTGGTGGTCACGCTGCTGCTGCTGACCTTCATGGGCGACGCGCTGCGCGATGCCTTCGATACCCGCCTGGGCCTGGCGGCGCTGCGCGGCCGGGTCGAACCCAAGATCCCGGCCGGCGCGCCGACCGGGGCGGCACCGGAGGCCACGCCATGACCGCGGTGTCTCCCGTGATCCAGCCGGCCGTGGCGCCGGCCGCGGCGCCGGCGCCCGGTTCCACGCTGATGTGCGTCGACAAACTTTCCGTCACCTTCGGCCACGGCGAGCATGCCACCCGTGCCGTGCGTGAAGTCAGCTTCGACCTGCGCGCGGGCGAGCGCTACGCGCTGGTGGGCGAGTCGGGCTCGGGCAAGACCGTGACCGCGCTGGCGATGCTGCGGCTGGTGGAAGACGCCTACTACGACGGCGCGATCCGCTTCGAGGGCAAGAACCTGCTGGAGGTGTCGGACCGCGAGATGCGCGGCATCCGCGGCGCCGAGATCGCGATGATTTTCCAGGAGCCGATGACGGCGCTCAACCCGCTGTACACCATCGGCAACCAGATCGTCGAGACGCTGGCGCTGCACGAGGGCCTGGACCGCCGCGCCGCGCGCGAGCGCGCCATCGCGCTGCTGGAGCGCACCGGCATTAGCGACGCCGCGCACCGCTTCGACAGCTTCCCGCACCAGCTCTCGGGCGGTCAGCGCCAGCGCGCCATGATCGCCATGGCGCTGGCCTGCCGCCCCAAGCTGCTGCTCGCCGACGAGCCGACCACGGCGCTGGACGTGACCATCCGCGCCCAGATCATGGACCTGCTGCGTGACCTGCAGGCCGAGTTCGGCATGGCGGTGATGCTGATCACCCATGACCTCAACCTGGTGCGTTCCTTTGCCCAGCGCGTGGGCGTGATGGAGAAGGGCGTGCTGGTCGAGACCGGCGAGACCGCGCAGGTGTTTGCCGCCCCCCAGCACCCCTACACCCGCAAGCTGATCGACAGCCGCCCCAGGCGCGAGGTGCTGCCGCTGGTGCCGCTGGCGCCGGTGCTGCTGGAAGCGCGCAAGCTGAGCGTCAACTACGCGCGCAAGCGCCGCGGGCTGGCCGGCTGGTTCGGCAAGGACCAGTTTGCGGCGGTCAAGGACGTGGACTTCCAGCTGCGCGAGGGCGAGACCGTCGGCATCGTCGGCGAGTCCGGTTCGGGCAAGACCACGCTGGCGCATACCGTGCTGGCGCTGCAGCGCAAGAGCGGCGGCACCATCCATTTCCTCGGCCGCAGCTTCGACACCGCCACGCGCGACGATCGCCGCCAGTTGCGCGCGCGCATGCAGGTGGTGTTCCAGGACCCGTTCGGCTCGCTGGCGCCGCGCATGACCATCGAGCAGATCGTCGGCGAAGGCCTGGCGCTGCACCAGCCCGGGCTGTCGCACGAGGGCACGCGCCAGCGCGTGATCGAAGCCCTGCGCGAGGTCGGCCTGGACCGCACCGCGCTGGGCCGCTATCCGCATGAATTCTCGGGCGGGCAGCGGCAGCGCATCGCCATTGCCCGGGTGCTGATCCTCAAGCCGCAGATCCTGGTGCTGGACGAGCCCACCTCGGCGCTGGACGTGTCGATCCAGCAGCAGGTGCTGGCGCTGCTGTCCCAGCTGCAGCACAAGTACAACCTCACCTACCTGTTCATCAGCCATGACCTGGCGGTGATCCGGGCCATGGCGCATCGGGTTTTCGTGATGAAGGCAGGGGAGGTGGTCGAGGCCGGCGACACCGAAGCGGTGCTGGGCGCACCCCGGCACCCCTATACGCGCAAGCTGATGGCGGCGGCGCAGGTCGGCGCTGGCTGACCCGGAGGTGTGCGGCGCAGCAACGCCGCGGCCCCGCCTGGCTAGCATCCGGTTGTTCGGATCAATCCGATAAACAAGGTGCGAATTCCCGCCTATATCCTTGATTCGCCAGTCAAATCCGGCGAATTTGTAACGAACTTTGACATGTGAATGACAACCCTTTACCATCCCGCGAGAACTAGTTTTGGGGGTGGTCCGTCCGACGCATTGGATCGTGCATAGCACGTTTGCGGTGCAAGACAGGCCCGGAAAGCCTGGTGCGGATGTTGCATAGGGTTCACCCCGCAGGTTCACATGAATTTCTCGCGAAGTTCACGCGAATTTCACATATAAGCAGCTGCCCCGGACTCGTGCCGGGGCTTGCTTTGGAACGATCAACGGGAGAACCAATGCAGCGATCGGTACTTCATTCCCTGGCGCGTGCCGCCGTCGGAATTGCCATTGTCTGCGGTGCGACTGTGTCGAATGGAGTGCTGGCGGATACGGTATTCAAGGATGCCGACGCCCGTATCGATGCCACGGCCCACGCCGCGGATTCGCATGCGGAAGGCAAGCGCGGCTTGCTGTCGTCGGTGGTGAATTCCACCAGCAACGTTGCCAGCAAGGCTGGCGACCTGGTCATGAATGCGCTGGGCCTGATTGGCGTGCGTTACCGCTTCGGCGGCAACAGCCCCGAATCCGGCCTGGACTGCAGCGGCTTCGTCCGCTACGTGTTCCAGGACACCTTCGGCTTCATGCTGCCGCGCCGCTCTGTCGAAATCAGCCGTGTCGGCACCACCGTGGCGGCCACCGACCTGCGTCCGGGCGACCTGGTGTTCTTCAACACCATGCGCCAGACCTTCTCGCACGTCGGCATCTATATCGGCGACAACAAGTTCGTGCATGCCCCGTCCACGGGCAGCAAGATCCGAGTCGACGACATGCGTGCGTCTTACTGGGTGACCCGCTACAACGGCGCCCGCCGCATCGAGGATGGCAAGGAGGGCGGCGCCGATGGCCTCGGCGACATGGTCGAGACGCTCAAGCGCTATGACCCCAAGGTTGTCCGCGCATCGATGTACGGCGGCTGAGTTTCCGGCGCGCTACAAGCAAAAAGGACTGCTGCGACAGTCCTTTTTTCTTTGGCGGGGCGTGCTCCCCGGGCTATTGCACTGCGACCGTTCCGGCCGGTGCCAGGCGGGCCTGTTCCAGCCGCTGCCGCAGCGTTGCCATCACCGCCGTGGTGGCCTGTTCGCCGGCCAGTATGGCCCGGTTGCGGGCGTTGAAGTCGCTGCCGCCCATATCGGGCAGCTCGGGGCGGATCACCACGTCGGCGCGCGCCAGTGCCATCTTGTTGATCGACTGGCCCATGATCGCGGTGGTCTGCAGCAGCACGCCGCTCTGGCCCGCGTTCTTCTGCGCCGACGGGTCGGCCGAGATGTTGACCGCGATGACAAAGTCCGCGCCCATGCCGCGCGCGGAATCCACCGGCACCGGCTCGACCAGGCCGCCGTCGACATAGTCGTGACCCTGGATCGACACCGGCTGGAACACCCCGGGCACGCTGCTCGACGCGCGCACGGCCTGGCCTGTGTTGCCGCGGCGGAACAGGATTTTCTCGCCGCTCTTGAGATCGGTGGCGACAATGCCCAGCGGCAGCTTCATGGCCTCGATGGTCCGGTTCTGCACCAGCCGGTTGATGTAGTTCTGCAGCGCCTCGCCCTTGAGCCAGCCGCCGAAGCGGGTGCCGAAGGGCAGGGCCCAGTCGGCGATGGCAGCCTCGTCCATGGTCAGCGCCAGCTTGTTCAGCTGGAAGCCATTCAGTCCGCTGGCGTAAAGCGCCGCCACGACCGCGCCGGCGCTGGTGCCGGTGACCAGGTCGGCATGGATGCCTTGCGCTTCGAGCGCCTTGATCACGCCGATATGGGCAAAGCCGCGCGCCGCGCCGCCGCCCAGCGCCAGGCCGATCTTGACGGGCCGCGGCGCGGGCGGGGTGGTGGCGAGCGGCGGCGCGGGACGCGGGCCGAACGAGCAGCCCGCCAGCAGGGCGGCCGCGGAGATACCGAGGAAATGACGTCGTTGCATGAAGCGAGATCAGTAGCCAGGTGGGACCGGCGGATACAGGGATGTGATGCGGGCGCTCCTCAATGGGGCTGGCATCGAATTGCCTGGATCAGCGGCATCACCTCAGACCGGCGCAAGCATAAATGATTCCGCACGGCGCTGGCACGCCGGGCGGGGCGAGGGATGCGCGTTGGTATAATGTAAGACCTGCACATACACCAGCCTGCGCGCCGCTGCGCGCGGGCTTTCTTGTTTCTGCCCCTGACCATGACCCAACGCGTCCGCACCCGCTTTGCGCCGAGCCCGACCGGTTTTATCCACCTCGGCAATATCCGCTCCGCGCTCTATCCCTGGGCCTTCGCCCGCCGCATGAAGGGCGACTTTATCCTGCGCATCGAAGACACCGACGTCGAGCGTTCGTCGCAGGAAGCGGTCGACGTGATCCTCGAGAGCATGGCCTGGCTGGAGATGGATATCGACGAAGGTCCGTTCTACCAGATGCAGCGCATGGACCGCTATCGTGAAGTGGTCGCGCAGATGGTTGAGTCCGGCCTGGCCTACCGCTGCTACATGAGCACCGAAGAGCTGGATGCCCTGCGCGAAGCCCAGCGCGAGCGCGGCGAGAAGCCGCGCTACAACGGCTTCTGGCGTCCCGAGCCGGGCAAGGTCCTGCCCGAGCCGCCGGCAGGGGTCGATCCGGTGATCCGCTTCAAGAATCCGATCGGCGGCAGCGTGGTGTGGGATGACGCGGTCAAGGGCCGCATCGAGATCTCCAACGACGAACTCGACGACCTGGTGATCGCGCGCCCGGACGGCACCCCCACGTACAACTTCTGCGTGGTGGTGGACGACCTCGATATGAAGATCACCCACGTGATTCGCGGCGACGACCACGTCAACAACACCCCGCGTCAGATCAACATCATCCGCGCGCTGGGCGGCACGCCGCCGGTCTACGCCCACCTGCCGACCGTGCTCAACGAGCAGGGCGAGAAGATGAGCAAGCGCCATGGCGCCATGGCCGTGACCGGCTACCGCGACGAGGGCTATCTGCCCGAAGCCGTGCTGAACTACCTGGCGCGCCTGGGCTGGGCCCACGGCGACGCCGAGATCTTCTCGCGCGAGCAGTTCGTTGAATGGTTCGACCTGGAGCACCTGGGCAAGTCGCCCGCCCAGTACAACCCCGAGAAGCTGGCCTGGCTGAACAACCACTACATCAAGGTCGGCGACAACCAGCGCCTGGCCACGCTGACGCAGCCGTTTATCGAGGCGCTCGGCGGCAAGGTGGAAGGGGCGGACCTGGCCGGCGTGGTGGCGCTGGTGAAGGACCGCGCCAATACGCTGAAGGAGGTCGCGCAGGCGGCGCTGCTGTTCTATCGCGGCGAGCCGCAGGCGGATGCCGCGCTCAAGGCCGAGCACCTGACCCCGGAAATCCAGCCCGCGCTGGCGGCGCTGGCCAACCAGCTGGCCGCGCTGCCGGAATGGAAGCGCGAAGCCATCAGCGCCACCTTCAAGGCCGTGCTGGCCGAGTTCGGCCTGAAGATGCCCAAGCTGGCCATGCCGGTGCGCCTGCTGGTGGCCGGCCAGCTGCAGACGCCAGGCATCGATGCGGTGCTGGAACTGTTCGGCCGCGACACGGTGCTGCGCCGCCTGGCGGCAGCTGCATAAAAAGTCGCAAAAAGTCCGCGCCGGGGGCTTGCGCTCCGGGCCGGACTTGCGCATAATCTCTTTCTCCCTGCGGCGCGGTCCCTGACCAAGCGGGCTGGCGGATCCGCAAGGATCTTCGCAATCTCCGAACTGATTTTTGAAGTGACGGGAAAGCGAAAAAAGCTGAAACGGGAGCTTGCAAAGATTAATGGTTGATATATAATCTTGGCTTCGCTTGAAACGGTAGTTAATTCAGGCGAAAACGCAGCAAGTTGCAGTAAAGAGCAGTACCATGGGGCTATAGCTCAGCTGGGAGAGCGCTTGCATGGCATGCAAGAGGTCAGCGGTTCGATCCCGCTTAGCTCCACCAAGATTTAGGTGTCATCCAGGTTGTTTAGGGTGGCGCCAGACGGAACGTGTTGAAAGACAAGTTTCTGTCCCCTTCGTCTAGAGGCCTAGGACATCACCCTTTCACGGTGAGTACAGGGGTTCGAATCCCCTAGGGGACGCCATAACAACAGGGCGTAATCAGACGCCCAGTCGACTGAAGCGAAGCTTCGGAAGACGCCGACTAAGGAGTGGTAGTTCAGTCGGTTAGAATACCGGCCTGTCACGCCGGGGGTCGCGGGTTCGAGTCCCGTCCACTCCGCCAAAACTGAACCCGCATGGTTTGCGCCATGCGGGTTTTTCTTTGGGTGAGGCATTATGTCGTTAATCGCCGCAAACGCAATAAAAAATGTTGCATTCGTTGCGAAATTCGCTATATAATCCTGTCTTCGCTGCAAATGCTGCGGTAAGCGGCAGACAGCGAAGGTGGTTCCAGCAGTAACCGTCCAGCAGTATCGGATACGGGGCTATAGCTCAGCTGGGAGAGCGCTTGCATGGCATGCAAGAGGTCAGCGGTTCGATCCCGCTTAGCTCCACCAGAATTTGGGAGGCGTCTGAAAAGAAGCTTCCCAGGCGCGAAAAAGCCTGCTATGATGGCGGACTTTCCAGCGCAAGACAGAAAGCGCGTTGTAAAACAAGTTTCTGTCCCCTTCGTCTAGAGGCCTAGGACATCACCCTTTCACGGTGAGTACAGGGGTTCGAATCCCCTAGGGGACGCCATAACAACAGGGCGTAATCAGACGCCCAGTCGACTGAAGCGAAGCTTCGGAAGACGCCGACTAAGGAGTGGTAGTTCAGTCGGTTAGAATACCGGCCTGTCACGCCGGGGGTCGCGGGTTCGAGTCCCGTCCACTCCGCCAAATTAGAACGCCCGCGCAAGCGGGCGTTTTTCTTTTCCGGTTACTGAAGATGCGGCCGCCGCCCTTGCGAGCGGCCAGTGCCAGAGTCAGTTTTCCGGATCCTTGCTGACCCGGCTGAAATACCGCACCAGCAGCACGCCTGCAATCGCCAGGCTGATGCTGTTGGCCAGCCAGAAGCCGCTGGCGCCGCGTGTGAAGTCGGGCATGCCCTCGATCAGCCCGAAGCCCACCACATAACCCCCGCCCAGTCCGATGCCCCACAGCGAGCCGGCATAGATCAGCGTCGGAATCAGCGCGATCTTGTACGCGCGCAGGATAAACGCCGTCATCACCTGCACCGCGTCGAAGGCCTGGTAGAACGCCACGAACAGCACCAGCGGCAGCGCTGCCGCGACCACCGCGGGATCGCTCGCGTAGGCATGCAGCACCGGCTTGCGCAGCAGCCACAGCAGGGCACCGGTCAGCACCGCCAGCGTCACCGCCATGCGGATACCTCGCCAGGCAAGGCGGCTGGCGCCGGCCAGGTCGCGCGCGCCGAGATGCTGTGCCACCAGCGTCGAGGTGGCAATCCCCAGCGACAGCGGCAGCATGTAGGCCACCGCGCCCAGGTTGGCGATGATCTGGTGCCCGGCCAGCGTGACCGTGCCCAGGCGCGTGATGAAGATCGACATCAGCGTGAACGAGGTGATCTCGATCAGGTAGGTCAGGCCCATCGGCACGCCCAGCCGCAGCAGCGCGCGCAGCGGGGCGGCAGCCGGCCAGCTCCACATACTGAAGATCCGCAGCGGGTGATAGGCGCTGCCGTAGCGCAGGATCAGCAGCCCGGCGATGCACCAGGCCCAGCTGATCAGCGTCGAGGCCAGGCCGCAGCCGGGGCCGCCCATCGCCGGCACGCCCAGGCCGCCGTGGATGAACCAGGCATTGAGCGGCACCTTCAGCGCCAGCCCGCCGATCTGCAGCACCGTCACCATGATCGGGCGCGACAGCGCATTGTTCAGCGCCGAGTAGATGCGGAATGCCAGCGCCGCCGGCAGCCCGAAGGCACCGAGATGCAGGTAGGCGGTGGCTTTCTCGACCAGTTCGGGCGGCGCCTTGGCGAAAGCGAGCAGCGGGGCCGGGAAGGCCAGCAGCAGCACGCCCGGAATCGCCAGTGCGGCGCCCAGCCATGCGGCCTGCCGGACCTCGGCGCCGATCGCCTCGATGCGGCCGGCGCCATAGAGCTGCCCGGCGATGGGCGACAGCGCCTGCAATACGCCCATCAGGCTGATATAGATGGTGACGTAGATCGAGCCGCCCAGGCCCACGGCGGCCAGGTCGGTCGCCGAGGCGCGCCCGGCCATCACGGTATCGATGACGCCAAAGGCGATAACGGCAAGCTGGCCGGCCAGCACCGGGCCGGCCAGGCTGGCGATACGGCGAAGGTCTTGGAACAGGGTCATTCAGGGCTCGGCAGGCTTGGTCAGGGCTGGATGGTCAGCCCCGCAGCCGCCTGCGGCCGGAATGGTTCGATGGCGCGACAGGCGCTGCGGTGGTGGTGACGCCGGAAAGGGCTCAGGGCTGGCGCGGCAGGCGGCGCCGCGGCAGGTCGGGGCGCGGATGGACGGCGCGCGCGGTATCGACCAGCCGGTACATGCGGAAGCGCTCGTCGCGGTCCGCGGGGCGGCGGCCTTCCCAGATCAGCCGCCACTCGAAATGCGAGATATTGCCCGGCTCGCCATAGTCGACCGCGTCATGGCGCAGCAGCACGTCGCAGCCGTCGTTGGGGCCGCCAAAGCGGATATGGCCGAAATAGGCGAACGACGCCAGCTGCGCATCGCCCATGCGGATCGGCTGGACGCACTGGTAGGCAGGCGGCAGCGCCATCGCCGCGGCCTGGGCCACGTCGCGGTAGGTCTTGCCGTAGTTGATCGAGGGCAGCCACAGCGTCATTGCCATGACCCACATCAGGGTGGTGCCGGCGGCGGAAATCACCACCGGGCGCCAGATCTGCTTGGGCGCGCGCGACAGCCGCCAGCGCACGATCAGCACCCACGCGACCGTGGCCGCCAGCGCGAACACCACCGCGGCAATGGTGAACTCATGCTGGTAGCCGGGCAGCTGGCGGAAGACGTTGCGTGCGATGCGCGGCGGCCAGCCGGTGGTCTTGGCGATCCACATGAACCAGACCGTGCCACCGAAGATGGTGAAGAACAGCAGCGCGAACCAGTCGATCGCGTTGATCACGCCGCGCGCCAGCGTGGGCAGCGCGAATGCGGCCAGCACGGCCATCGGCGGCAGCAGCAGGATGAACTGCACGTCGCCGGCACTGCGCTGCAGGAACAGCAGCACCAGCACCGGCAGCAGCAGCGCCAGCGGCGCCGCCACATGGGGGGCGCGGCGCATGCCGGTCCACGCGATCCAGGCCCAGCCCGCGATCGGCCAGACCGGCCACGTGTACAGGAACAGGTTGCGCACGTTGAAGCCGAAGGTCGCCACATTGGGCGAGCCGTAGCTGCGGCGGTCATAGCGCGACCATTCGCGGATGAAGGTCACCGCCTCGTTGCGGTCGGCCGCGCCGAAGTAGGCGGCCGCCAGCCACGCCGACACCATCAGCAGCGCCAGCGGAATGCCGATGGCGGCCAGGCGCCGCCACGGCAGCGGCTTGCACACCAGTGCGCAGACCGCGCTGCCACCCAGCAGCGCCAGCGGCAGCAGGGGCCCGCTGGCCAGCGCCAGCCCGCCCAGCGCGGCACCATAGACCAGGCTGCCCTGGATGGGCTTGTCGAGGCTGCGCACCATGCCGTACAGGGCCAGTGCGATAAAGGCGACCTGGCCGACCTGCGGCGTGGTCTCGTGCCCGCGCATGGCCAGGCCCACGCAGGCCAGGAAGATCAGCAGCGCGCCGTCGGCCAGCGTGCGGCCGTAATCGCGCGCGTTGGGCTGGCCGCCGAAGGCATAGGCAAATGGCTGGACCTCGTCGCGCCGGCCCAGCAGGTAGGTGGTGTACCAGATGCAGGCGCAGGTCGCGAAGAAGAACAGCGCCGTGGCCAGCCGCGCGGCGTCGGCCGCGCCCAGCCAGCTGCCGAAGCCGCGGATCATCAGCGCGCCGATCCAGAACACCAGCGGGCCGTCCTCGCTGTACGGGCGGCCGACGATATTCGGCATCAGCCAGTCGTGCAGGTTGCCGGTGGCCAGCTGCCACATCACGCCAAAGCCGGCGGCGTCCTCGTTCTTCCACGGGTCGCGGCCGAACAGGCCGACCAGGCCATAGATGATGCAGATCGCCAGCAGCAGCGCGCGCGGCAGGGCGCCGGTCGCGGCAGCGGTCAACTGGACGGGGGAGGTATTGGCTTGACGCATCGATGCTCAGGTCGGGCGGTGGCGCAATGGCGCGAAGGCCACAGTATCGCGCATGCGGCGGCCGCGCGGGCCGTGGCATGGCGTGGAAGCCTCACGGGGTGTGGGGTAAATCCAATGAATGCGGCGGTACCGGTCGTGGTCCGGCACAAAAGCAAAGAGGCAGCCGATGCTGCCTCTTTGCTGTTTCGCACAGGCCCCGGAGCATCTGTCCGCAGGCCTTGCGAAGCGGGGTTCGCTGAAAGCGATTTACTTCGCAGCCTTGCCCAGCTTGTTGCCGAACTTCTGGCGGAACTTTTCCACGCGGCCGGCCGTGTCCATGATCTTCTGGGTGCCGGTGTAGAACGGGTGCGATTCCGACGAGACTTCGATCTTGGCCAGCGGGTATTCCTTGCCGTCCTTCACGATCTTGTCCTTGGTCTGGATGGTCGAGCGGGTGATGAAGCTGAAGTCGCTGGACATGTCCTGGAACACGACTTCGCGGTAATTCGGGTGAATGCCTTCTTTCATGATGAGTCCTTTCTGGTTGGGTAGCCAGTCCGTTGCAATCCGCTGTTCTCCGCCGAGGGCGAGAGCGTGCATGGCGCGGCGACGAACGAACCACTTGCCGGTAACGGGCAAACCGGGATTATGGCAGAAAAACAAATACTTGGGGAAGAGGCTGCGCCACGCGAGGCACAGAAAGTGTTGTGCATGAATATGGCAAAAGCATCACATGGAGGCCGGGTCCTGGCGATAGAAGGCGGCCAGCGACTGGTATACAACCGGCCAGTGCCGCGCCAGCCCGGTCGGCTCGACAAAAAATGCCTCTGACGTCACGGCAAAGAACTCGCTCGGCGCCTCGGTCCCATATGGGTCGATGATGCGCAGCGCCGGCGGCAGCCGCTCCGGGTGCTCCCAGTCGGCCTCGTCGCGTGCCTCCCAGGACTCGGCAAAGCGGTCGTACTCGGTCAGGAAGGTCTCGGCCCAGGCTTCCGCGTCGATGTCCGGGTGCAGCACGCGCGAGAAGGGCGGCACGCCGTCGGGCTCGCCGTCGAGCATGTCCAGCTTGTGGGCGAACTCGTGGATGACCACGTTGTAGGTATCGGCCGGCAGTTCGTGGTCGCTGTCGATGCCGGCCCCGGGGGTGTGCACGTCGGGCCAGGACAGGATCACCGGCCCGTGCTCCCAGGCCTCGCCGCTGGCTTCCTCGACCACGCCGTGCACCAGGCCGATCTCGTCCTGCACGGTCCGGCGGATGATGAACTCGCCCGGGTAGAGCACGATGCCGTGCCAGCCCCGGTACCAAGGCAGCCCCAGCTTCAGGATCGGCACGCAGGCCTGCACGGCAACGCTGGCCACCATGTCGTCGGCCAGCGGCAGGTCGTGCGCGGTGGAGTATTCCTTGTCGGCGATGAACAGCGTGGCCAGTTCGCGCAGCGCCGCCAGGTCTTCGCTGCCGTAGCGCTGCACGAACGGCAGCGTGGCGACCGTGCGCGCCCACAGCGCATCGGGGATGGCGTAGTGTTCCAGCTTGCGGGCCCGCGAGCGGGTGCGCAGGAATGAGGTCAGTTTGCCGAGCATGGGCGTAGCGCGGTGCGCTGTGAAATGGTCCGGCAACAAAAAAGGTCGGGCAACAAAAAAGGCGTGCCGTGGCACGCCTTCCTGTCCGCCTTGCGGCGATGCTGCGTTGACGCTGCAGCGAGGGCTCAGCCGCCTCTGCGCATCATATCGAAAAACTCGGCGTTGTTCTTCGTGGCCTTCATCTTGTCCATGATGAATTCCATCGCCTGCACTTCATCCATGTCGGAGATGAACTTGCGCAGGATCCAGATCTTCTGCAGGATTTCCGGCTTGATCAGCAGCTCTTCGCGGCGCGTGCCCGACTTGTTCAGGTTGATCGACGGGTAGACGCGCTTCTCGGCCAGGCGGCGTTCCAGGTGCACTTCCATATTGCCGGTGCCCTTGAACTCTTCATAGATCACGTCGTCCATGCGGCTGCCGGTTTCGATCAGCGCGGTGGCGATGATGGTCAGCGAACCGCCTTCTTCCAGGTTGCGCGCGGCACCGAAGAAGCGCTTCGGGCGCTGCAGCGCGTTGGCGTCCACACCACCGGTCAGCACTTTGCCCGAGGCCGGCACCACGGTGTTGTAGGCACGCGCCAGACGGGTGATCGAGTCCAGCAGGATCACGACGTCGCGCTTCAGTTCGACCAGGCGCTTGGCCTTCTCGATCACCATTTCGGCAACCTGAACGTGGCGGATGGCCGGTTCGTCGAAGGTCGACGCAACCACTTCGCCGCGCACCGAACGCATCATCTCGGTCACTTCTTCCGGGCGCTCGTCGATCAGCAGCACGAACAGGTCCGCTTCCGGATGGTTGTTGGCAATCGCGTGGGCGATGTGCTGCAGCATCACGGTCTTGCCGGACTTGGGCGACGCCACCAGCAGCGCACGCTGGCCGCGGCCGATCGGCGCGATCATGTCGATGATGCGGCCGGTGATGTTCTCTTCAGCCTTGATATCGCGTTCGAGCGTGAGCGGCCGGTTCGGGTGCAGCGGCGTCAGGTTCTCGAACATGATGCGGTTCTTGACCGCTTCGGGCGGCTGCCCGTTGACCTTGTCCACCTTGACCAGTGCAAAGTAGCGTTCGCCGTCCTTGGGCGTACGCACTTCACCCTCGATCGAATCGCCGGTGTGCAGGTTGAAGCGGCGGATCTGGGACGGACTGATGTAGATGTCATCCGTGCTGGCCAGATACGAGGTTTCGGGCGAGCGCAGGAAGCCGAAGCCGTCGGGCAGCACCTCCAGCGTGCCGTCTCCAAAGATGGTTTCGCCCATCTTGGCGCGCTTCTTCAGGATCGCAAACATCAGTTCCTGTTTGCGCATCCGTTGTGCGTTGTCGATCTCGAGCGTAGCCGCCATTTCGAGAAGCGCAGACACGTGAAGCGATTTGAGTTCTGTCAGGTGCATAGACGAGGGGTACAGATGGGCCCGGACGGGCGAGACCTAAAGGGAAGGGGGGAAATGAGCGAACGCTCGGGGAGTTGTTGGTGGCATCTTAGCACAATCCGACCGGGCCGCCAGGATGTGGCGCACGCACGTCGGATCGTGACAAAACCGGGACCGTGGGTCAGGTCCCGGCGCGCAGCTTACAGGTTGCCGTCGAGGAAGGCGGTCAGTTGCGACTTGGACAGCGCGCCGACCTTCTGGGCCGCGACCGCGCCGTTCTTGAACAGGATCAGCGTCGGGATGCCGCGGATGCCGAACTTGGCCGGCACCTGCTGGTTTTCATCGACATTGATCTTGGCGATCTGCAGCTTGTCGCCATAGTCCTTGGCGACTTCGTCCAGGATCGGCGCGATCATCTTGCAGGGGCCGCACCATTCCGCCCAGAAGTCGAGCAGGACGGGTTTGTCGGACTGGAGGACGTCAGCATCGAAGGAGGCGTCGCTCACATACTTGATTTGTTCGCTCATGGCGGAAAACCTCTGGTTTCGCTCTGTTTATGTTGAAGGCTGGAGACTTCGGAGGGCCGAACCGTTACCTTACACGAGATTGCGCGGACCCGTCGGGCTGCCTCCGCAGCCCGCAAACAGGCCGTGGGGGCCGCTGCCGCGCCCGGTGCTGCCGATATGTTACCAGTTTGCCGATTTTCAAGACCGGCCTGGCAAACACTCGAAAGCGCGCCGGCACGGAAATGATTCTGCTGCAATCGGAGGATTCATTGAAATGCTTATTTTCTATGGCGCCGAGAGATTCGGGTAATCGCTTGCGGCGTGCGGGAGGGTGTGTCATAGAATGCACTTGTGCGCGCCGCGCGGTGCCGATTGAGTGTGGCGTGCGCGTAGAATAGAAAGCGGTCCGCAGGCGGCGCCAGCGGACCAATCTTGCATCCTGCGCCACTGACTAGGTCATCGACATGAACACCGATCCCCGCAAGCCTTCGCAGCCCGAGCCCGAGCCCGGCCAGGCGCCGGACGTGGACCACCTGAGCGATGCGCTGGACCATATCAGCAGCGCCGTGGAGACCAACAGCATCGCCAGCGGTGCCGCACGCGGCCTGGTCTACAGCATCATCGAGACCCTCGGTACCCTGGTGGGCGACCCGGACCTGCCCGAGCATGCGCGCTCCGGCTATGAGGGCCTGCTCGAGACCGCGCGCGAAATCCGCGCCCGGCTGGAAGGCGGTTCGGACTGAGCCGGTTCCGCCTGCCCTGCATCACACTTGCCGCCAGCCGCCCAGGCCGGCGGCGCCCGTATTGTTTCCGTTGCATCCTGACGCTTTCGCCGACCGACGCAGTTCGCGCAGCCATTCCGGGCTGCGCCCCACGCGCCCATGACGTCGCTACGTTTCCGCCCTGGCCCTGATTTCCTCGACCAGGCGGCCACGGCTGCCTGGTATTTCCTCGACCGCTGCGGCGCGCCGGAGGCGGGCGCGCACGTGGTCGTGCCCACCGCGGCGCAGATCCCGGGCGTGCGCCAGGCACTGGACGCCGCCGCGCGCGCGTCGGGCAGCCCGCGGCTGCTGCCGCGCGTGCTGACGCTGGGCCACTGGCTGCTCGACCTGCCGCCCGAGGGCGCCCCGGTGCGCAGCCCGGCCGCACGCCTGCTGGCCGTGCAGCAGGCGGTGCGCGGGCAGGATTGGCTGCGCCGCGCCTTCGGCGCCCAGAACGAGACCGCCGCATGGGGCCTGTCGCAGACGCTGCTGTCGATCTGCGACGAGCTTAACGCGCGCTGGCTCGAAGACGCCGCCATCCGCGACGATGACGAGATCGACGGCGACGATCGCGCCGGCCTGCTGCAGGGCGCGCTGGAACGGACCTATTCGCATCTGTCCGAGCGCTTCCTCGGCGAAGAGGCGCGCATCGTGCTGGCATTCTGGCAGGCGCTGTCCGGCCCGGACGATCCGCTGCCGGCGCGGCGCCGCGCCTTGCGCGAGCTGTCGCAGCAGCTGCGCGGCCCGGTGATCTGGATTGCCCCGACCCCGCCCACGCCGCTTGAAGCCGCGTTCCTGCGCGATGCCGCCGAGTTGGTGCCGGTGCTGCAGGTCGGCTATGACTGGACCGGGCAGGGCGAGAGCGATGCCGACTGGTACCAGACCCTGCTGGCGCTATGGCCGGAAGCAAGGATCGTCGATGATGCCGAAGCCGTCGCCCCCGCGCCGGCCATGCCTGCGCTGCCGCCGCAGCGTCCGTCGATCCGCGTGGTCGGCAGCGCGCGCTTCGAGGATGAAGCCGCCGCGGCAGCCGCGCAGCTGGTGCAGTGGCTCAATGAAGGCCGCCGCCAGGTGGCGCTGGTCGCGCACGACCGCGTGGTGGCGCGGCGCGCCCGTGCCCTGCTGGCGCGCGCCGGCGCACCGGTGCGCGACGAGACCGGCTGGAAGCTTTCCACCACGCGCGCGGCCGCCGCGCTGATGCGCTGGTTCGACCTGTTGGTGCGCGACGGCGACACCGCTGCGCTGCTGGACCTGCTCAAGAGCCCGTTCTGCCTGCCGGAGGTTGCCGGGCGCGGCGCGGCCATCGCGCTGCTGGAGCGCCAGGTGCGGCGCGAGGGCATCACCGGCGGCTGGGCGCGCCTGCGCCAGCTGTTCGGCCACGCACCGACCGCGGCGCAACAAGCTGCCACGGAAGACGAGGATGCCGCCGAAGCGCCGCGCCACGCCGCGCACGCGCTCATCGCCGTGCTCGCCGACGAGGCGGCGCGCTGGCCGCGCGGCCTCGCGCAGCATCCGCTGGCAACCTGGCTGGAACGGCTCGACGGCATGCTCGACGGCCTCGGCATGCGCGCAGCGCTGGCCGCGGACGATGCCGGCAGCCAGCTGCTCGATGCGCTGGCGCGGCTGCAGGAGTTGCCGCTGGACGAGACCGGCGGCCATGCCACGCTGTCGCAGGGCGAGTTCCGCGCGATGCTGTCGGCGCTGCTGGAATCGGTCGCCTACAAGGAGCCCTCGGCCAGCGGCCCGGCGCGCATCACCATCCTGCCGCTGAACGGCGCGCGCATGCGCCGCTTCGAGGGCGTGGTGATCGTCGGCTGCGATGACGCGCAACTGCCGTCCAGCGCCGCCGAGCTGATGTTCTTCTCCAACCAGATGCGGCGCGAGCTGGACCTGGAAGACCGCGAGGCCCGCTTTGCGCAACAGGCGCGCGACCTGGCCGAGGTGCTGCTGAACAACGACGACGTGGTGCTGACCTGGCAACGCTACGGCAGCCGCGGCGAGCCGCATCATGTGTCGGGCTGGATCGAGCGCCTGGCGGCGTGCTGCGCGCGCGCGGGCGTCAGCATCGAAGCTTCCGCCGCAGCACAGGCGCACGAGACCTTTGCCGATCCGCAGGGCATGCCGGCGCCGGCGGCGGAGCCCGCGCTGGTGCCGGTGCGCTGGAGCGCGCAGGCCTACAACATGCTGCGCCGCTGCCCCTACCAGTTCTTCGCCGGCCGCATGCTGGGCCTGGCCGGGTTGGAGACAGTCAGCGACGAGCTGGAGAAACGCGAGATCGGCGAACACCTGCACCACGTGCTGCTGCGCTACCACAAGGACCTGCAGGCGCGCCGCGAGCGTGGCGAGACGCTGGCGGAAGACCGGCGCCTGGCCCGCCTGGCCGAGATTTCCGAAGCCGTGTTCGGTGCGCTGATGGCCGAGGACGGCAATGCCATTGCCTACTACCGGCGCTGGCGCGAGGTGATGCCGTCGTATGTCGCCTGGCAATCCGCGCGCGAGGCCGAGGGCTGGTTCTGGCGCGGCGGCGAGCTCGACGCCGGCATCGACCTGCCGATGCCCGACGGCCAGCCGCTGCGCCTGACCGGGCGCATCGACCGGCTTGACCAGGGCCCGGGCGGGGCGCATGCCGTGCTCGACTACAAGACGCAGAGCGCCACCCGCCTCAAGCGCAAGCTGGCCGAGGTCGGGGAAGACTGCCAGCTGCCGTTCTACGGCCTGCTGCGCGCCGATGCGGCAGCGGGCAGCTGGGTATCGCTCGAAGGCGCGCGCGAGGGCGCAGCGGCGGCGCAGCGCGAAGTCGGCCTGCCCGATTTTGAAGCCGCCGTCATCTGGCTGGAACGGCAGATGCGCGACGACGTCATGCGCCTGCGCCAGGGTGCCAGGCTGCCGGCCTTCGGCGATGCCTCCGCCTGCCTGTATTGCACCGCCCGCGGCCTGTGCCGCAAGGGCTTCTGGGAATCCACCGCCGTGCCGGCGCTGACATCATGACGCCCCACGATCCGCACCACGTCCAGCCTTACCAGCGCGACGGCGAGCCCGTTTCCGAGGCCGAGTTCACGCGCGCCGCCTGCGATCCCGCGCGCTCGGTGGTGGTAGAGGCCTGTGCCGGCAGCGGCAAGACCTGGCTGCTGGTGGCGCGGCTGGTGCGCCTGCTGCTGGCCGGCGCCGCGCCGCACGAGATCCTGGCCATCACCTTCACGCGCAAGGCCGCCGAAGAAATGCGCGACCGCCTGCTGGAGGTGCTGGCACAGATGTCGCGCGACAGCGATGAAGACGTGGTCGCAGCGCTGGTGCAGCGCGGCCTGACGCATGACGCCGCGCGCGAGGCGCTGCCGCGTGCGCGGCGCCTGCATGCGCAGGTGCTGGCCGCGCCCGGGCGCATGGCCATCGATACCTTCCACGGCTGGTTCGGCACGCTGCTGCGTGGCGCGCCGCTGGCCTCGGGCATCGTGCCGGGCGCGGCGCTGCGCGAAGATGCGCTGCGCATGAAACGCGAAGCCTGGGCCCCGGTCTGGCGCGCGCTGGCCACGGAGCAATACACCGACTTGCGCGCCGCGTGGGAAACGCTGGTCGATGCCGTGGGCGACTTCCAGGCACGCGCGCTGCTGGACGCGATGTTCCATGCCCGCAGCGAATGGTGGGCGATGCAGGAGGGCGGCGACCCGCTGCAGGCGCTGTCCGACTGCCTGGGCGAAGACGCCCGGGGCGACGTGCTGCTGCAGGCGCTGTCCGACGAAGGCTGGCGCGATGCCTGCGAGTCGCTGGCGCTGCGCCTGGGCGCGGCCGGCAAGACCGAGCAGACCCACGCCGCCCGCATCACCGATGCGCTGATGGCGATCACCGCGTGGCGCGAAGCGGGCGCGGCGCCCGGCAAGCCCGCCGAACGGGCGTTCGCGCAGTTGCGCGCCGCGTTCTTCACCACCACCGGCGGCCCGCGTTCGCTGCGGCGCACCGCGGCGCTGGTCAAGGCCGCCGGCGGCGAAGGCATGGTCGATGCGTTGCTGGACGAGCATGCCTCGATCTGCGCCATGCTTGACGACATCAGCGCGCGTTGTTGCGAAGCCGCGGTGCTGGCGATCAACCGCGCGCTGTTCTGCATCGGCGATGCCTTGCTGACGCGCTACCAGCGGCACAAGGACGAGCAGCGCGCGATGGACTTCGCCGACCTGGAATGGCAGGCCGCGCGCCTGATGTCGGACGAAGAGACCGCCACGTACCTGCAGGTGCGGCTGGACGCGCGTTACCGCCATCTGCTGCTCGACGAGTTCCAGGACACCAACCCGCTGCAGTGGCGCATCCTGCAGGGCTGGCTGGCCGGCTATGCGGGCCTGGGCGAGCGGCCGACGGTGTTCCTGGTGGGCGATCCCAAGCAGTCGATCTACCGCTTCCGGCGCGCCGATGCACGGCTGTTCGGCGCGGCCGGCGAGATGCTGCGCGATACGTTCGGCGCCACCGTGCTGCGCACCAACCGCACCCGGCGCAACCGTGCCGAAGTGCTGGACTGGGTCAACGCCGTGTTCGACACCGCACGCGCCGAGGGCCGCTATCCGCTGTACGCGACCCAGACCACGGCACTGGCCGGAGGCAACGGGCCGGTCTGGCTGCTGCCGCTGGTGGAGCCCGAGGACAAGGCCGAAGACGCCGTTGACGATGGTGCAGAGGACAAGTCCGCCGAAGCCGCCTCCGCCCATCGCGACACGCTGCTGCAGCCACGCCGGCAGGCCGGCGATTCGCTGCGGCTGGAAGAGGGCCGGCGCGTGGCCGCGTGGCTGCGCCTGGTGCGCGACACCGTGCCGGTCCATGAGGGCGGCGAACAGCGCCCCGCGCGCTGGAGCGACATGCATCTGCTGGTGCGCCGCAAGACCCATCTGGCTGACTATGAGCGCGCGCTGCGCGAGGCCGGCATCCCGTGCCTGAGCCCGCGCCGCGGCGGCCTGCTGGCCACGCTCGAGGCGCTGGACCTGTCGGCGTTGCTGGCGTTCCTGATGACGCCGGAATCGGACCTGGATCTCGCGCACGTGCTGAAGAGCCCGCTGGTGGGAGCGACAGACGACGACCTGCTGGCGCTGGCCCGGATCGAAGGCGAGGGCGGCTGGTGGGCACGCATCGAGTCAGGCGGCCTGCCCGAACACGTATCCGATGCGCTGCGCGAAGGCGTGCAGCGCTTGCGCCAGTGGTTGCGCGTCGCGCCGCACCGGCCGGTGCATGACCTGATTGACCAGATCTTCCACGGCGGCGAAGTGCGGCGCCGTTATGCCGAGGCCGCGCCGCCGGATATCCGCGAACAGGTGCTGGCCAACCTCGACGCCTTCCTGAAGCTGTCGCTTGACCTCGACGGCGGGCGCTATCCGAGCCTGCCGAAATTTATCGACGAGCTGCAGGAAATCCGCCGCGGCGACGAGGGCGAAAGCCCCGATGAAGGCGGCATGGGCGAGAGCGCCGAAGACGTGGAGCCGGCCGAGGACGATCCGGCGTTTGCCGGCCTCGACGCGGTCCATATCCTGACCGTGCATGCGGCCAAGGGCCTGGAGGCGCCGTTCGTGGTGCTGCTCGATGCCAACCACAGTGAGCCGGCCGCGGACCGGGGCGGCATCCTGGTCGACTGGCCGCCGTCGTCGCCGGTGCCTCGGCATTTCTCGGCCTACGGCAAGCGCAGCGAGCGCGGGCTGGCGCGGGCGCCGTTGTTCGAGGCGGAGGCGGCGCTGGGCGAGCGCGAGAACTGGAACCTGCTGTACGTGGCCATGACGCGCGCGCAGCAGGGCCTGCTGGTCAGCGGGGTCAAGGGCCGTGCCAGCCGCAGCGGTTCGGGCGAGGGCAATGCCGAGATCGCCGGCAGTTGGTATGTGCGGCTGCAGGCCGCAGGCGTCGGCGAGATGGTGCCGGCCTATCCGGGCGAGCTGGCCGATGCGCAGGACCAGGCTCCGATGCCCGCGCGCCTGAGCGAGCCGGTGCGCTTTACCGACTTCCGGCTGCGCTATCGCGATGCGGCGGATGCGCGGCAGGGGATCGGGTTTGAAGAAGAGGGCGAGGCCGAAGCCGAAGACGAGTCCGACGGCATCGTCTTCAACGCTGCGGCCGCCCGCCACGGCGAGCTGGTGCATGCCTTGCTGGAACGCCTGACGCGCTATCCCGAAGCCTTTGCCGGCGTGCCGGGGATCGACACCGTATTGCGCTGGTTCCCGCTGACGGGCGCGCACACCGGGGCGGCACGGCAGGCGTGGCGGCAACAGGTGGCGCAAGCGCTGGAGGCGGTGGCTGCGATGCTGCGCGCGCCGGCACTGGCGCCGTTGCTGGGGGCGGGGGACGCCCGCAGCGCGCGCAATGAAGTCGAACTCTATGACGCGCGCGGCAGGCTGCTGCGTATCGACCGGCTGGTGGAGTTCGACGACCGCGTGGTGATCGTCGACTACAAGCTGCGGCTCCTGCCGCAGGAGCATGAAGCCTACCGCGCGCAGCTGGGCCGCTATGCGGCCGCGCTTGCGCCGATGTTCCCGGGCAAGCGTATCGAGGCCGGCGTGGCCACCGCGGACGGCGAATGGATTCCCGCCGAGCGTCTGGCGCCGCCGATGCCGCAGCAGGGCTCGCTGTTCTGACGGCTGGCGTGGCACCCGGACAGGGTGCCAGAATCGGCGCAAAATGGGATATGCGGCGCGCGCGCTCGTGGCCCGGCTGTACTAAAGTGACAGGGACTGCGCTGCAAACGACTCGTGCGTGCGGAGATAGCGGGAGGGGTACGGCAGGAGGGGTGTGAGGTGGACGAGCCTGGCCCTCGGCACTGGCGGAAAACGGCTGTGGCTGCTTCGTTCCCGACCTGACCAGGTTGACCGCGCCACCATGCGAGGAGGCCCGTCCGAGCGGCATTGTACCCCAGACCGCGATACCGCGGAGAAATTGCGTTGAATGCCCTTTGCAGTGGTGGGTCATTGCCCGCGGCAAATGCGTCGGCTTGATCTGGCGCAGGTAACGCGGGCCGCGGCGGCCCGACCATTCACCGACCCAGACCGTGGTGAGCCAATACATGAACGCAAACGACCAGATCATTCGCGGCGCCCTGGCGCCGCAGGAAATCTCCACCGAAGTCCTGATCGAGAAATACGCCAAGGGCGAAGAGCGCAGCATTGCCGATGTCAGGCAACGCGTGGCGCGCGCGCTGGCCCAGGCCGAACCCGAGGACCAGCGCGAGGCCTGGAGCGCGCGCTTCCTGTGGGCGCAGGAAAACGGCTTCGTGCCGGCCGGACGCATCAACTCGGCGGCGGGCACCGGCATCCAGGCCACGCTGATCAACTGTTTCGTGCAGCCGGTGGGCGATTCGGTGTCGGAGCCGCGCGAAGGCCGCCCCAGCATCTACACGGCGGTGGCGCAGGCCGCCGAAACCATGCGCCGCGGCGGCGGCGTGGGCTATGACTTCTCGGCGATCCGACCGGCCGGCGCGCTGGTGCGGGCCACGCATTCGCGCGCCTCGGGGCCGGTGTCGTTCATGAAGGTGTTCGACGCATCGTGCGCCACCGTGGAATCCGCCGGCGCGCGCCGCGGCGCGCAGATGGGCGTGCTGCGCTGCGACCATCCGGATATCGAGAGCTTTATCCACGCCAAGGACAAGGGCGACCTCAGCAACTTCAATATCTCCATCGGCGTCACTGACGCCTTCATGCAGGCCGTGCAGGCCGACGGCGAGGTCGAACTGGTGCATGAGGCCGAGCCGGGTGCCGACATGATCGCCGCGGGCGCCTATCGCCGCGACGACGGCCAGTGGGTGTACCGGCGCGTGCCGGCCCGCAACCTGTGGGACCAGGTCATGCAGGCCACCTACGACCATGCCGAGCCGGGCATCCTGTTCCTGTCGCAGATCAACGCCGACAACAACCTTTATTACTGCGAGCGCATCGAGGCCACCAACCCGTGCGCCGAGCAGCCGCTGCCGTCCTATGGCTGCTGCTGCCTGGGCTCGATCAACCTGACGCGCTTCGTGCGCCAGCCGTTCTCGCCGCAGGCCGAATTCGATTTCGATGCCTTTGCCGAAGTGGTGCGCGTGGCCACGCGCATGCTCGACAACGTGCTCGACGTGACCTTCTGGCCGTTGCCCGAACAACAGGCCGAGGCCCACGCCAAGCGCCGCGTCGGGCTGGGCTTCCTGGGGCTGGGCAGCGCGCTGGTGATGCTGGGCCTGCGCTATGACACCGAGCCGGCGCGGCAGCTGGCGGCGCGGATCTCGGAACGCATGCGCGACGATGCCTACCTGGCGTCGACCGAACTGGCGGTGGAGAAGGGCGCCTTCCCCCTGTTCGATGCCAACGCCTACCTGCAGAGCGGGTTTGCCGGCCGGCTGCCCGAACGCTTGCGCGATGCCATTGCGCGCAACGGGCTGCGCAATTCGCACCTGCTGTCGATCGCACCCACCGGCACCATCACGCTGGCCTTTGCCGACAATGCGTCCAATGGCATCGAGCCCGCCTTCTCGTGGACCTATAACCGCAAGAAGCGGATGCCGGACAACAGCTACCGCAGCTTCGAGGTGGCGGATCATGCCTGGCGGCTTTACCGTCACATGGGGGCCGACATGGCACAGTTGCCGGATGCCTTCGTCACCGCGCTGCAGATGTCGGCGCTGGACCATATGCGGATGCTGGAAGCGGTGCAGCCGTATATCGACACCAGCATCAGCAAGACCGTCAACGTGCCGGAGGATTATCCGTACGAAGCCTTCCGCAACCTGTACCTGGAGGCGTGGAAGGCCGGCCTGAAGGGGCTGGCGACCTATCGCCCCAATTCGGTGCTGGGGGCCGTGCTGTCAGTAGAGGCGCCGGCGGTGGCGCCCGCTGCCGTGGCCGACGATAATCCGTTGGTTCGCCCCTTCGGCAGCCGGCCGGTGGGCGACCTGGAGGGGGTGACGTCCAAGGTCGAATACCTGACCTACGAAGGCCACAAGACCGTCTACCTGACCGTCAACTTCATGCGCGTCGCCGGCGTTGCCGACGGCAAGCCGGTGGAGATCGAGCGCCCGGTGGAGTTCTTCATGCCGGCGGGGCAGCGCAGCGAGGGCCAGCAGTGGATCACCTCGACCATGCGGCTGTTGTCGATGGTGGCGCGCTCTGGCGGCTCGGTGGCCAAGGCATTGGCGGATATGCGCAACGTGGTGTGGGACAAGGGCACGGTGCGCTACGGTACGCTGCTGCGCCAGGACGGTACCGAGGTGCCGCGCTTCCATGACTCCGAAGTGGCCGCGCTCAGCTACGCGCTGCAGCGCATCCTGATCAAGCGCGGCTTCCTGGATGCCGAGGGCGGCCAGGTGCCGGTAGCCGCGCTGGCGGCCAGGCTGGCCCAGCGCGAAGGCGGGGGGCAGGCGCCGGATGCCGGGGCGGATCTCGCCAGCCCGGTCCGAGCCCCCGGCACCCCCGGTGTCGGCACCGGCAAGCCGTGTCCGGAGTGTGGCGCGCACGCCCTGCACAAGGTCGACGGATGCGCCAAATGCGCTAATTGCGGCTACGTGGGCGAGTGCGGCTGAGCCACGCCGCGGGCTGGTTGCGGCCACCGGAGCCAGCCCGCGCGGCGCGTGGCGAATAAAGACCGCGAGGTAGGGGCGGCGGCGGCCGGAGGGGGGCTGCATTTTGCTACAATCGCCGCCATGAGTTATCAAGTTCTAGCGCGCAAATGGCGCCCCAGGGATTTCACCACGCTGGTCGGCCAGGAGCACGTGGTCCGCGCGCTCACGCACGCGCTGGAACAGCAGCGGCTGCACCATGCCTACCTGTTCACCGGCACGCGCGGGGTCGGCAAGACCACGCTGTCGCGGATCCTGGCCAAGGCCCTGAACTGCACCGGCCCTGACGGCAACGGCGGCATCACCGCCCAGCCGTGCGGGCAGTGCAAGGCCTGCCAGGAGATCGACAGCGGCCGCTTCGTCGACTACATCGAGATGGACGCCGCCTCCAACCGCGGCGTCGACGAGATGGCGCAGCTGCTGGACAAGGCGGTCTACGCCCCGACCTCCGGGCGCTTCAAGGTCTACATGATCGACGAAGTGCATATGCTCACCAACCACGCCTTCAACGCCATGCTGAAGACGCTGGAAGAGCCGCCCGGGCACGTCAAGTTCATTCTCGCCACCACCGATCCGCAGAAGATTCCGGTCACGGTGCTGTCGCGCTGCCTGCAGTTCAACCTCAAGCAGATGCCGCCGGGGCATATCGTCTCGCACCTGGACCATATTCTGGCGCAGGAAGGCATCGGCCACGACGGCAATGCGCTGCGCCTGCTGGCCCAGGCCGCGCACGGCTCGATGCGCGATGCGCTGTCGCTGACCGACCAGGCCATCGCCTACAGCGCGGGCCAGGTCTCGGAAGACGCGGTGCGCGGCATGCTGGGCGCGATCGACCAGGGCTACCTGGTGCAGTTGCTCGATGCGCTGGCCGCCGAGGACGGCGCCGCCATGCTGGCGATTGCCGATGCCATGGCCGACCGCAGCCTGTCGTTTGCCGGCGCGCTGCAGGACCTGGGCTCGCTGCTGCACAAGGTGGCGCTGGCGCAGGCCGTGCCGGCCTCGGTGCAGGACGAATGGCCCGAAGCCGATGAGGTGCGGCGCCTGGCCGGGGTGTTCGACGCGCAGGAAGTGCAGCTGTTCTACCAGATCGCCAACCTCGGCCGCAGCGAGCTGGCGCTCGCGCCGGACGAGTACGCCGGCTTCACCATGACACTGCTGCGCATGCTGGCGTTCCGGCCGTCGTCTGAACCCACTACGGCGCAAGGGCAGGGCGGTGGTGCCGCGCCTGCGCGCCAGCGTGGTGCCGAAGCCGCGCAAACCGTTGATACCCGCCATGCGACGGCTGTGGCCAATGCCGCCGAACAGGCCAAGGCCGGTGCTGCGGCGGCCCCGGTCCCTGCCCCTATGCCCGCACGGGCGGTCCAGCCCGTGGCAGTGGCTGAACCCGCTGCCGCACCTGCCGCTGTCCCTGCATCCCCTGAAGCTGCGCCGGCACGGCCGGCCGCTGGCGCCGGCAACGGGGCAATGTCGCCCGCCGCCGCCGCGCTGGCGGCCGCCCGCCAGGCTTCCGCTGCCCGTGGGGGCGGCCGCAAGGCGCCGCCGCCGGCCATGGCGCCAGCGCCGGCTGCCGCGCCGCGCCCGCCGGCCCAACCCTTGCGCGCGCCCGGCGCGGCAGCCGTGAGCCGGCCGCCGGCACCGGTTGCGAAGGCGCCCATGCAGTCGCCGGCAGCGCCGGCACGGCCCGCCGCGCGCCAGGCGGAGCCGGAATCCGTGCCGCCCTGGGAGCTGGCGGGTGGCAGCGACGTGCCGCCGTGGGAAGAGCTGCCGCCTGACCTGCCGGTCATCGGCCCCTATGACAGCGATCCTGGCTACCGCGACAACGGTTTCAACGAACCGGCAGCGCGTGCCGCCGGGCCGCGCCGGGCGCCCGCGCGCGAGGCCGAGCCGGCGCGCGAGACCGCTCCGGTGCAGCCAGCCGCGGCGCCGGCAGAGTCCGCCAAGTTCGTCGCCCCGCGCCCGCCAGCAGCGGGCGAGGATGGCACCCCGCCGGCCTTCACCGGCGAATGGCCGGTGCTGGCCGCCGGCCTGCCCTTGAAGGGCCTGGCGCAGCAGCTGGCCTACCAGAGCGAACTGACCCAGGTGGTCGGACGTACCTTCCACCTGCGCATCCCGGTCGCGGCCCTGGGCGAGAACGGCGTGTCCGAGCGGCTGCAGCAGGCGCTGTGCGACCACTTCGGCGAGCCGGTGCGCGTGGTCTGCGAAGTCGGCGGGGTTTCCATCACGGCCGCGGCCGCCGATGCCGAGGCGCGCGCCGAGCGCCAGCGCCAAGCCGAGGCCGTGATCGAGGCCGATCCCTTTGTCCAGGGCCTGCTGCGCGATTTTGGCGGCCAGATCGTGCCGGGCTCGATCCAGCCGCGCGCCGCCTGATCCGCGGCCTGCGTTTGCTTTACCGAACTTACTTCACCGAATTTCTTACCGAATCCAGGAGCATTCCATCATGATGAAAGGTCAACTCGCCGGGCTGATGAAGCAAGCCCAGCAGATGCAGGAAAACATGAAGAAGATGCAGGAGCAGCTGGCCCAGATCGAGGTCGAGGGCCAGTCCGGCGCCGGTCTCGTCAAGGTGGTCATGACCTGCAAGAACGACGTCAAGCGCGTCACCATCGACCCCAGCCTGCTGGCCGAGGGCGAAGACAAGGACCTGCTGGAAGACCTGGTCGCCGCCGCCTTCAATGACGCCGTGCGCAAGGCCGAAGCCACCTCGCAGGAAAAGATGGGCTCGATGACCTCGGGCCTGCCGCTGCCCCCGGGCTTCAAGCTGCCGTTCTGAACGCCACTGTGAAGGCATCGTCCCCGACCTCGCTGCAGGCACTGGTCGAAGCGCTGCGGGTGCTGCCCGGCGTCGGGCCCAAGTCCGCCCAGCGCATGGCCTACCACCTGCTGCAGCACGACCGCGAGGGCGCGCGCAAGCTGGGCGATGCGCTGCGCGGCGCGGCGGACCATATCCGCCATTGCCAGCGCTGCAATACCTTCACCGAGCAGGAGATCTGCGAGACCTGCCTGGACGACCGCCGCGACGCCTCGGTGCTGTGCGTGGTGGAAACCCCGGCCGACCAGGTCATGATCGAGCAGACCCTGACCTACCGCGGCAAGTACTTCGTGCTGATGGGCCGGCTCTCGCCGCTGGACGGCATCGGCCCGCGCGAGATCCATCTTGACCGGCTGCTCGCGCGCGCCACCGAGCCCGAGCTGGGCGGCCCGGTCGGCGAAGTCATCGTCGCCACCAACTTCACCAGCGAAGGCGAGGCCACCGCGCACTACATCGGCGAAATGCTCAAGGCGCGCGGCCTCAAGGTGTCGCGCCTGGCGCGCGGCGTGCCGGTGGGCGGCGAGCTGGAGTACGTCGATGCCGGCACCATCGCGCGTGCGGTGATGGACCGCCGCAACCTCTGAGCACGATCGCGCGGGGCCGATTGCCCGCGCGCCGGTCACCGCGTTCTTCCGCCTTCTTCAGCCGCCTGCCTCTCCCATGAACCTGGCCCGCTTCGATCTCGTCACGCTTGGCTTGTTCGTCGCCGTGGCCCGGCAGGGCAGCATCTCGGCCGGCGCGCGCCAGTCGCACCTGGCCGTGGCCGCCGCCAGCAAGCGCATCTCCGACCTGGAAACCGCGGTCGGCGCGCCGCTGTTCTTCCGCCATGCCGCCGGCGTGCAGCTGACCGAGGCCGGCCAGGCCTGCTTCCACCATGCGCTGACCATCCTGCAGGACGTCGAACGCATGGCCGGCGTGATGTCGGACTACGCCTCGGGCGTGCGCGGGCAGGTGCGGGTGTGCGCCAACACCTCGGCGATCACGCAGTTCCTGCCCGACGACCTGGCGTCGTTCATGCAGCGTCATCCCACCATCCGCATCGAGCTGGAAGAGCAGAACAGCCGCGATATCGTCGCCGCGCTGGTCGAGAACCGCGCCGACGTGGGCATCTTTGCCGACCGCACCCCCGCGGCCGGGCTGATGACGATCGAGTACCGGCAGGACGAGCTGGTCATCATCACGCCGCCCAACCATCCGCTGGCCGCGCGCGGCCCGGTGCACTATGCCGATACGCTGGAATTCGACTTCGTCAGCCTGCCGCAGGAAACCTCGCTGGCCGCACGCCTGCTCGAGGAGAGCAGCCGGCTCGACCGGCCGTTCCGGCTGCGCATCCAGGTGCGCAGCTTCGATGCCATGTGCCGCATGGTGATGGCCGGCCTGGGCGTGGGCGTGCTGCCGCGCATCGCTGCCGAGCCGCACGTCAAGTCGATGGGGCTGTCGCTGGTGTCGCTGCAAGACGCCTGGGCGCGCCGCTCGCTGCTGATCGGGCTGCGCGACCCGGCCGGGCTGACAGTCTCGGCCCGTCTGCTGATCACCCACCTGTGCGGGGACCGGGCGCCGTTCTGACGCGCCCGCGCTGAAGCGGCTCCGCAGCCTTTCGCGTTCCGAGAAAGCCCGCTTCTCCGATTGCCGATTCCTGGCAGGCCCCCTGCTGGGGCACACTCCGTTCGAACGCAATGTATGACAAGCCAGTCATTGGGCTTGCCGCACTGCAACAAGACACCGCATCGCACGGAGACACCCCATGGCGCAACAGATCCTCGAGGGCATTCGCGTCCTCGAACTCGGACAACTCATCGCCGGCCCCTTTGCCGCCAAGACCCTGGCCGACTTTGGCGCCCACATCATCAAGGTGGAGCCGCCGGGGCAGGGCGACCCGCTGCGCAAATGGCGCATGCTGCATGAAGGCACCTCGGTCTGGTGGGAGGCGCAGTCGCGCAACAAGGAGTCGATCTGCATCGACCTGCGCCAGCCGGAAGGCCAGGCACTGGTGCGCAAGCTGGCCGCCGAGGCCGACGTGCTGATCGAGAACTTCCGCCCCGGCACCATGGAGAAGTGGGGCCTGGGCTGGGACGTGCTGCATGCCGACAACCCGCGCCTGATCATGCTGCGCGTGTCGGGCTATGGCCAGACCGGGCCGAAGAAGGATGAGCCCGGCTTTGCCGCGGTGGCCGAAGCCATGGCCGGCCTGCGCCACCTGACCGGCGAGCCCGGCCGCGCGCCGGTGCGCGCCGGCCTGTCGCTGGGCGACACCATCGCCGGCCTGCACGGCGCCATGGGCGTGCTGCTGGCGCTGTACCAGCGCGACGCGCGCGGCGGCGAAGGCCAGGTCATCGACGTGGCGCTGTACGAGTCGCTGTTCAACCTGAGCGAAAGTCTGCTGCCGGAATACTCGGCCTTTGGCGCGGTGCGCCAGCCCGCCGGCGGCGCGCTGCCGGGGATCGCGCCGTCCAACGCGTACCCCTGTGCCAGCGGCGAATACGTGCTGGTGGCGGCCAATGGCGACGCCATCTTCAAGCGCATGATGCTGGCCATCGGCCGGCCCGACCTGGCCGACGATCCGTCGCTGGCGCAGAACGATGGCCGCGTGAAGCGCGTCGACGAGATCGATGCCGCCATCGCCGACTGGACCCGCACGCAGACGGTGGACTCGGCGCTGGCCCTGCTGCGCGACGCGCAGGTGCCGTCGGGCCGCATCTATACCGTCAAGGACATTGCCGAAGACCCGCACTACCGCGCCCGCGGCGTGATCGAGTCGGTGACCTCGGCCGGCGGGCTCACGGTGGAAGTGCCGGGCGTGGTGCCCAAGCTGTCGGCCAGCCCCGGCGAGATCCATGACCGCGCGCCGACGCTCGGCGAGCATACCGATACGGTGCTGAAGCAGGCAGGCTTCGACGACGCCGCCATCGCCGACCTGCGTGCGCGCAAGGTGATCGCATGAGCGCCGCCACCAAACTGAGCGGTCCCGCCCGCGTCGAGATCAACGAAGTCGCGCCGCGCGACGGCCTGCAGATCGAGCCGGTGGTGGTGCCGACCGATGCCAAGGTCGCCTTTCTCGACGCGCTGTCGGCCTGCGGCTTTGCCCGCATCGAAGCCACCTCGTTCACCTCGGCCCGCGCCATCCCGGCGCTGGCCGACGCCGAGGCACTGATGCACCGCATGCGGCGCCACCCGGGCGTTCGCTACACCGCGCTGGTGCCCAACCTGCGCGGGCTGGAGCGTGCGCTGTCGTGCCGGCCGGACGAGGTCAACCTGGTGATGTCGGCCAGCGAGACCCACAACCGCGCCAACCTGCGCATGACGCGCGAGCAGTCGCAAGCGCAATTGCTGGCGATGATCGAGGCGGCGCGCGGCGCCGGAGTGCCGGTCAATATTTCGCTGTCGACCGTGTTCGGCTGTCCCTTCGAGGGCGAGGTCGACAGCGCCGCGGTGATGGCACTGGCCACCCGCTTCGCCGAGGCCGGCGCGGACGGCATCACGCTGTGCGACACCACCGGCATGGCCTACCCGAACCAGGTCGCGGCGCTGTGCGAGGCCTTCCAGGCCGCGCTGCCCGATACCGGCCTGACCATCCACCTGCACAACACCCGCGGCATGGGCCTGGCCAATGCCCTGGCTGCCTGGCAGACCGGCGTGACGCGCTTCGACGCGGCCGCCGGCGGCCTCGGCGGCTGTCCGTACGCGCCGGGTGCCAGCGGCAACGTCAGCACCGAAGACCTGGTCCACATGTTCGACTGCATGGGCGTGGAGACCGGCGTCGACCTGGGCGCGCTGCTCGAGGTGGTGGCCGGCATGCCGGCGCTGGTCGGGCGCGACCTCCACAGCCAGCTGCTGAGCGCCGGCCCGCGCCTGCGCACGCACCAGCCGCCGGCCTGGATGGCGGAGCATTTCGCCGGGCAGGCATAGCCGGCACCCAGACAAGAACAACACATCCAACAGATAACGGAGACCCTCATGAAGCAAGCCCTTCAACGCAAGTCCGCCATGCCCGCACGGCGCAAGGCCGTAGCCGCCACGCTGGCGGCACTCGGTGCGGCATGGTTCGCGCCCGTCGCCCTGGCGCAGGACGGTACCTATCCCGCCCGTCCGGTGACGCTGGTGGTATCGGCCGCGGCCGGTGGCACCACCGACATCGCGGCGCGCATGATTGCGGAACCGCTGTCCAAGGCGCTCGGCCAGCCGGTGGTGGTGGACAACCGTCCCGGCGGCAACGGCAGCATCGCCGCGCAACTGGTGGCGCGGGCCAAGCCGGACGGCTACACGCTGATGCTGCAGTACTCGGGCTTCCACGTGATCACGCCGCTGCTGGTCAAGAACCTGTCGTGGGACCCGGTCAAGGACTTTGCGCCGGTGGCCAACATCCTGTCGGCGCCGCAGGTGCTGGTGGTGCGCCCGAGCCTGCCGGTCAAGTCGCTGAAGGAACTGGTGGCCTACGCCAAGGCCAATCCGGACAAGCTCAACTACGCCTCGTCGGGCAACGGCTCGCTGCAGCACGTCTCGACCGAGCTGCTGAACCAGATGGCCGGCACGAAAATCACGCACGTGCCCTACAAGGGTACCGGTCCGGCCATGACCGACCTGCTGGGCGGCTCGGTGGACCTGACCATCACCACGCCGCCGCCGCTGATGGCCCATATCGCCGCCGGCAAGCTGCGTCCGCTGGTGGTGACCAGCAAGACCCGCCTGCCCAGCCTGAAGGACGTGCCGTCGGCGCCCGAGGCCGGCTACCCCGACCTGGACGTGTCGTCGTGGTTCGCGATGTACGCACCGGCAGGCACGCCCAAGCCGGTGATCGACAAGCTGACTGGCGAAATCGACAAGATCATGCGCACCGAAGCCTTCCGCAAGAAGGCCGAGGACCTGGGCGCCGAGGCCAAGTACATGAACCCGCAGCAGCTGGGTCAGTACCAGAAGGCGGAACTCGCGCGCTGGGGCAAGGTGATCAAGTCCGCCGACATCCACGCGGAATGATGGCGCGGGCTGCGGCAAGGTGATCGAAAGGTAAGGGCGTTATGCTGGCGGGTTTGCTAGGTGTTGATACCGATGCGGTGCATCGCACCGTCCGGTAGCATCGCAATTTGCCGCACCGCGGCGCGCCCCCTTCGAGCGCATGTCGCCGCAGCGCCAGTCCACACGGGTAGGAGATCTCGCATGTATAACAAGAAATTCTGGAAGCAATTCCTGATCGCGCTGGCGCTGTTCCTGGCCGGCTGGTTCACCTTCGGCCAGGCGCAGGCACAGGGCAAGCCCGAGAAGACCAAGGTCACCATCGCGGTGGGCGGCAAGAACCTGTTCTATTACCTGCCGCTGACCATTGCCGAGCGCCTCGGCTACTTCAAGGAAGAAGGGCTGGACGTCGAGATCGTCGACTTCGCCGGCGGTGCCAAGGCCCTGCAGGCCGTGGTGGGCGGCAGCGCCGACGTGGTCTCGGGCGCCTACGAGCACACCATCAACCTGCAGGCCAAGGGCCAGCGCTACCAGGAATTCGTGCTGCAGGGCCGCGCCCCGCAGATCGTGCTGGTGGTGTCGAACAAGACCATGCCCAACTTCAAGTCGATCGCCGACCTGAAGGGCAAGAAGATCGGCGTGACCGCGCCGGGTTCGTCGACCAACATGATGGCCAACTTCGTGCTGGCCAAGTCCGGGCTGAAGCCTTCGGACGTGTCGTTCATCGGCGTGGGCGCCAGCGCCGGTGCGGTGGCAGCGATGCGCTCGGGCCAGATCGATGCGATGGCCAACCTGGACCCGGTGATCTCGATGCTGACGCAGAAGAACGAAGTGCGCATCGCCTCGGACACCCGCACGCTCAAGGACACCCAGGCCGTGTTCGGCGGCAACATGCCGTCGGGCTGCCTGTATGCGTCGCAGGCGTTTATCCAGCAGAACCCCAACACCACGCAGGCGCTGACCAATGCCATGGTGCGCGCGCTCAAGTGGCTGCAGAAGGCGGGCCCGTCGGACATCGTCAAGACTGTGCCGGAAAGCTACCTGCTGGGTGACCGCGCGCTGTACCTGGCCGCGTGGGAAAAGGTCAAGGAAGCGATCTCGCCGGACGGCACCATGCCGGCCGACGGCCCGCGCACCGCGTTCAACGCGCTGAGCCAGTTCGACGCCGAGCTCAAGGGCAAGCCGGTCAAGCTGGAAGAGACCTACACCAACGCCTTCGTGCAGAAGGCCAACGCCAAGTACAAGTAAGACCCTCGCCGTCGATGCCATCGGCCCGCTGTCCGCAGCGGGCCTTTGCTTTGAATCCTTGACGGCCAATCCATCATCACCCGCCCGCGCCGCGCCCCCCGGCGCCGCCACGGCGGGACCGAGACGGTTCACCATGAGCACTCCCGCACTTTCCCTCGACAAGGTCACCTGCACTTTTGTCTCGCGCGATGACCGCAGCCAGCGCTATACCGCGGTCCAGGACGTCACGCTGTCGATCCAGCCCGGCGAATTCGTCTCCGTGGTCGGCCCCACCGGCTGCGGCAAATCCACGCTGCTCAACGTCGGCGCCGGCCTGCTGGAACCCTCCAGCGGCGAGATTCGCGTGTTCGGCGATCCCCTGCGCGGCATCAACCGCCGCGCCGGCTATATGTTCCAGACCGAGGCGCTGATGCCCTGGCGCAGCGCGCTGGACAACGTCGTCGCCGGCCTGGAGTTCCGCGGCGTGGCGCGCGCCGAGGCCGTGCAGCAGGGCGAGGAATGGCTGCGCCGCGTGGGCCTGGGCGGCTTTGGCGACCGCTATCCGCACCAGCTTTCGGGCGGCATGCGCAAGCGTGTCGCGCTGGCGCAGACGCTGGTGCTGGACCCGGACATCATCCTGATGGACGAGCCGTTCTCGGCGCTGGATATCCAGACCCGCCAGCTGATGGAGAACGAGGTGCTGGAGCTGTGGGCCGCCAAGCGCAAGGCCGTGCTCTTCATCACCCACGACCTGGACGAGGCCATTGCCATGAGCGACCGTGTGGTGGTGCTGTCGGCCGGCCCCGGCACACACCCGATCGGCGAGTTCGAGATCGACCTGCCGCGCCCGCGCGACGTGGCCGAGATCCGCAACCATCCGCGTTTTGTCGAGCTGCACGCCGCGATCTGGGACGTGCTGCGCGAGGAAGTGCTCAAGGGCTACGCCCAGCAGCGCAAGGTGGCGTGAGCCCTCCAACCTAACAAGACCTGAATCCCGATGGCATTCCGTACTGATTCCAAGGGCATGTTGCGCGTCTGGCAGCTGCTCGTCCTGGTGGTGATCCTCGGCGTGTGGCATATGGCCACGCGCTCGCAGCAGGTTGCCTTTTTCTTCGGCGAACCGCTGATGGTGGCGCAGCGCATCTGGAGCTGGTTTATCGTCGAGCGCGATATCTACCTGCACCTGGGCGTGACGCTGATCGAAACCGTGCTGGCCTTCGGCATCGGCACGGTGGCGGGGCTGGGCGTGGGCCTGTGGCTGGCGCTGAGCCCGATGACCTCGGCCATCCTCGACCCCTACGTCAAGGCCATGAACTCGATGCCGCGCGTGATCCTGGCACCGATCTTCGCGGTCTGGTTCGGCCTGGGCATCTGGTCGAAGGTGGCGCTGGCGGTGACGCTGGTGTTTTTCATCGTCTTCTTCAACGTCTACCAGGGCGTCAAGGAAGTGAGCCCGGTGGTGCTGGCCAACGCGCGCATGCTGGGCGCCAACCAGAAGCAGCTGCTGCGCCATGTCTACCTGCCCAGCGCCACCAGCTGGGTGTTCTCGTCGCTGCATACCTCGGTGGGCCTGGCCTTCGTGGGCGCGGTGGTGGGCGAATACCTGGGCTCGGCGCGCGGCGTGGGCTACCTGATCCTGCAGGCCGAAGGCACCTTCGACATCAATACCGTGTTTGCCGGCATCGTGGTGCTGACGGCGTTTGCGCTGGTGCTGGACTGGATGGTCGGCATGGGTGAGAAGCGGCTGATGAAGTGGCAGCCGAAGAGCGGGGAGACGGAGAAGCTTTGATGCAGGACTTGCCGGTAAGCGTTGCTGGCCGGCGGTTTGCTCCCTCTCCCGCTTACGGGAGAGGGAGCGCCCAAGCGGTCAAGAGCAAGTCTCGGGCTTGTGGCCGGCAGCGCTGAAGTTTACAGACACCGTCAGCCCGCCTCCGGGCGTATCCGCAAGCTCCACCGCTGCACCATGCAGCCGCGCGATCTCGCGCACGATCGACAGCCCCAGCCCGGTCCCTTCCACGGACTGTCCGCTCTCGCCGCGATAGAAGCGCCGGAACACCGCATCGCGCTCTGCCGGAGCAATGCCGGGGCCGTTGTCGATCACCTGCAGCCGCGGCACGCCGCCGTGCAGCGCCACGCGCACCGTGACCACCGCACCGCGCCCCGCATAGCGGATCGCGTTGTCGATCAGATTGCCCGTCAGCTCCTGCAGCAGCTCCGCCTGCCCGGCGACCTCCACCGACCCTTCCTGCTCGAAGCCCAGGTCGACCTCGCTGCCACGCGCCACCGGCGCCCAGTCCAGTGCCACGCCTTGCGCCAGCGCATCGAGCCGCAGCGGCCCGAGCGTGGGCATATAGCCCGCATCAGGCTCCAGCCGCGACAGCGACAGCAGCTGCTGTACGCCCTTGGAGGCATGGCGCACGGTGCCGTGCAGCAGCCGCATATGCTCGCGCACGCGTTCAGCGTCGCGCTCGCGCAGCGCCAGCTCGGACTGCGCCTGGATGATCGCCAGCGGCGTCTTGAGCTGGTGCGCAGCATCGGCAAAGAAGCGCTTGCGCGCCTGCACCATGCCGTGGAGCCGGTCCATGTACTGGTTCAGCGCCTGCACCAGCGGCTTCATCTCGGCGGGCAGGTCCTTCTGCTCGATCGGGTCGAGCTGCGTGCCGCGTCGCGCCACCGTGTCGGAGAGCCGGTTCAGCGGCCGCAGCCCGCGCCGCACGCCGAGCCAGACGATGCCCAGCGCCAGCGTCACCAGCATCAGCTCCTGCAGCAGCGAGCCGATCAGGATGTCGCGCGCCAGCAGCTGGCGCGGCTCGATGGTTTCGCCCACCAGCACCCACACCAGGCGCGTGCGCGCCGAGCCCACGTCGTGCACCGGCAGCGCCTGGGCCGCCATGCGCAGCGGGTGCTCGCGGAAGACAGTGTCGTAGAACTCGGTGCGGTACAGCCGCAGCGGCGCCTCGGCCGGCATCGGCAGGTCGTCGTAGCCGGTCACGGTTGCGCCGTCCTCGTCGCGGATGCGGTAGAAGATGCGCGGGCCGGCCTGGTCGTCGAAGAGTTCCAGCGCGAGGTTTGGCACGTCGACCTGGAGCCGCCCCTCGCGCAGGCGGATGCCTTCGCGCATTGCGCGCAGCGACGCCTCCAGCGTGCGGTCGAAGGCGATATGCGCGGCAGACATGGCGCGCTCATAGGTCAGCCACGCATCGAAGGCGAGCAGGGCCATCAGCGGCAGCAGCAGCCATAGCGACAGCTGCAGGCGCAGGCTGGGCGCCTGTCGTGGAAGCCTCATGCCGCCGGCCGCGCTTCGAGCAGATAGCCCAGCCCGCGCAGCGTGACGATGGCCACGCCGCTGCCGTCGAGCTTCTTGCGCAGCCGGTGCACGTAGATCTCGATCGCATCCGGGTTGACCGATTCGTCGATGCCGAAGATCTTCTCCGACAGCGCCGCCTTGTTCACCGCGCGCCCATCGCGCAGCAGCAGCACCTCGAGCACGGCGCGTTCGCGCCCGGTCAGCGGCAGCAGCTCGCCGTGCAGCAGGACGGCACGGCTGACGCTGTCGTAGTGCAGCGGGCCGCAGGCGATCTGCGTGCTCTCATGCCCGTGGGCACGGCGGATCAGCGCGCGGGCGCGCGCTTCCAGTTCGGACAGGTCGAAGGGCTTGGCCAGGTAGTCGTCGGCGCCCAGGTCCAGGCCGCGCACGCGGTCTTCGACCGAGCCGTGCGCGGTCAGGATCAGCACCGGCAGCGGGTTGCGGCGCTGGCGCAGGCGGCGCAGCACTTCCAGGCCGTCCAGTCCGGGCAGGCCCAGGTCCAGGATCAGCAGCGCGTAGTCCTGCGTGCTGAGCAGGTTGTCGGCGCTGCGGCCGTCGTGCATGCAGTCGACCGTGAAGCCGGCCTGGCCCAGGGCCTGGCTCAGGGAATTGGCCAGCATCACGTTGTCTTCGGCAAGCAGGATACGCATGGGGCAGGGCAGTCAGGCGGCAATACGGAAATCCGGCCGGAACGGCCGAGGCCAGACAGATACAGGGAAGTGCGCCGGCTTAGAAGCTAGGGAAACCCCCAATCCCGCAGCGGCGCCGTGCCCGCGAAAAGCCTGCATTCCGAAAGCGAACTGAAAGTGCGCGTCCCCTACCATCCGGCCGGCTAATGATTCACACAACAAGCACAAGCAAGGAGATAGCATGAAGCGTAGGGCAATGGCATTCGCAGCGATGGGTCTGGCTGCGGCCGGATCGGCATCCGCCCAATCGAGCGTGACCATGTATGGCCTGGTGGACGCCGGCATCGAATATGTCAGCCACGCGGGTCCGGACGGCTCGGCGGTCAAGCTGACCTCGGGCGGCAAGAACACCTCGCGCTGGGGCATCCGCGGCAGCGAAGACCTGGGCGGCGGCCTGAAGGCGATCTTCGCCCTGGAAAGCGGCATCGCCATCGACACCGGCAGGCTGGACACCGACAACACGCTGTTCGATCGCCGTGCCACGGTGGGCCTGGCAAGCCGCTACGGCCAGGTGGTGCTGGGCCGCACCTTTACCACGACCTACGACTTCATGCTGCCGTTCGACCCGATGGGCTACGCGCCGGCCTATTCGTGGGCTACTTCGTCGACCGCCACCGGCGGCCGCAAGGACGGCCTGTTCTCGCGCGCCTCGAACGCGGTCCGCTATGACGGCAGCTTCGGCGGCCTGAAGCTGGGCGCCACCGTGGCCATGGGCGAGGTGGCGGGGGACTTCAAGAGCTCGTCCAAGTACGCGCTGGGGGTGGGCTACAGCGCCGGCAAGTTTGCCGCGGCCGCCACCTGGGACCGCCAGAACGGCGCCGGCAGCAGCACCACGCCGGCCGACAGCACCGACTACATCCAGGGCATCCATGCCGGCGCCAGCTATGACTTCGGCGACCTGAAGCTGTTTGCCGGCTACCGCAACTACAAGCGCACCTTCACCACCGGCGCGGCGACGGACCGCAGCGACATGTACTGGGGCGGCGCCAGCTATGACTTCACGCCGGCCTTCACGCTGTACGGCGCGGTCTACAAGCAGAACATCAAGGGCGGCAACAACGCCGACCCGATCCTGTTCTCGCTGCGCGGCCAGTACGCGCTGTCCAAGCGCACGCTGGCCTACCTGTCGGTGGGCTATGCTGATGCGCGCAACGGGCAGAACGTCAGCGTCTCGCGCGACCTGGTCGGCTTCGCCAATAACCAGACCGGCGTCATGGCCGGCCTGCAGCACCGCTTCTGAGGAAGGGGCGGCCTGAATGGCCTGAATGGCCTGAATGGCCGGAATGGCCGGAATGGCCTCATCGGCCTGTTGGGAACTGCCGGCCGCCTGGCGCATGGGTGTGCGCCATCGAGGGCGGCTGGCAGCTTGAGGTGCGTTGCCTCAGCCGGGCGCAGGGCGTAGCCGCACGCCTTGCGCCCTTCTTTTACCGGCGGGCAGGGCGCGCCGCCGGCGTGCGTGCCGCTCAGGGCACGATCACGATCTTGCCGGTGACCTTGCGCGCTTCCATGTCCTTGAGCGCCTGCGGAGCCTGCTCCAGCGGATAGCGCGCCGAGATATGCGGGCGGATCTTGCCTTCCTTCATCCAGCCCAGCATCTGCGCCATATTGGCCTGGTTGGCCTTGGGCTCGCGCCGCACGAAGTCGCCCCAGAACACGCCCACCAGCGAGGCGCCCTTGAGCAGCGCCAGGTTCAGCGGCAGCTTGGGGATCTCGCCGTTGGCAAAACCCACTACCAGGTAGCGGCCGCGCCAGCCGATCGAACGGAAGGCCGGTTCGGCATAGATGCCGCCCACCGGGTCATAGATCACGTCCGGACCCTTGCCATCGGTCAGCGCCTTGATGCGTTCGCGCAGGTCCTCGGTGCTGTAGTTGATCAGCGCGTCGGCGCCGTGCTCCTTGCACACCGCCAGCTTCTCGTCGGTCGAGGCGGCGGCGATCACGCGCGCGCCGATGGCCTTGCCGATCTCGATCGCCGCCAGGCCCACGCCGCCGGCCGCGCCCAGCACCAGCATGGTCTGGCCGGCCTTCAGCTCGCCCCGGTCGATGACCGCGTGGTGTGAGGTGCCGTAGGTCAGCGTGAACGCCGCCGCGGTCTCGAAGTCGATGCCGGGCGGCATCGGCACCACCGACGCCGCAGGCGCCTTGGCCTGGCTGGCGAACGCGCCGTTGCCCAGGTAGGCGATCACCTTGTCGCCGGGCTTGACGTGGGTGACGCCTTCGCCGACCGCATTGACCACGCCGGCCAGCTCCGAGCCCGGGCTGAACGGCAGGGCAGGCTTGGCCTGGTATTTGTTCTGGATGATGAGCACATCCGGGAAGTTGACGGCGGCCGCCTTGACGTCGATGACCACTTCGCCCTTGGCCGGCACCAGGTCAGGCAGGGTTTCGATGGTCAGCGAATCGGGCGGGCCCCAGGCTTTGCACAGTACGGCTTTCATCTTGTCTCCGGTGATGTTGGTGGCATTTCACGCCAGTCAAGCTTATGCGGGCGGGCAGGGCAAGTGTAGCGTAGAAATAGCACGGTCGTTCTGTTCCATGTCCAAGCTATGGAGGTGGTTATTTGCGGGCTGCATACAGCGCCAGAAACGTGCTTTCAGGGCGGCGCACGGGCCGCTTGCGCGCGCGCGCTCAGGTACAATCGCGCCATGCATATCCTTCTCGCCAACGACGACGGTTATCTCGCGCCGGGACTGGCCGTTTTGCATGCCGCGCTCGCGCCGCTGGGCCGGATCACGGTCATCGCGCCGGAGCAGAACCATAGCGGTGCCTCCAACTCCCTGACCCTGCAGCGGCCGCTGTCGATCTACGAAGCGCGCGAAGGCGTGCAAAAAGGTTTTCGCTTCGTCAACGGAACACCGACCGACTGCGTGCATATCGCACTGACGGGCCTGCTGGAAGAGAAACCCGACCTGGTGGTGTCCGGCATCAACCAGGGACAGAACATGGGCGAAGACGTGCTGTACTCCGGCACCGTCGCCGCCGCCATCGAGGGCTACCTGCTGGGCATTCCGTCGGTCGCCTTCTCGCAGGTGGACAAGGGCTGGGAGCACCTGGACGCCGCGGCACGCGTGGCGCGCACCGTGGTGGAGCGCATCATCGGCACGCCGCCGGCCGAGCCGTTCCTGCTCAACGTCAATATCCCGAACCTGCCGTTCGAACATATCAAGGGCTACCGTGCCACGCGCCTGGGCAAGCGCCATCCGTCGCAGCCGGTGATCACGCAGGTCAATCCGCGCGGCGACACCAACTACTGGATCGGTCCGGCGGGCGATGCGCGCGATGCCAGCGAGGGTACCGATTTCCATGCAGCTGCGGCGGGCTATGTTTCGCTCACGCCGTTGCAGCTCGACCTGACGCACCGCGGGCAGCTCGACGCGCTCGACCAGTGGTTGAAGTAGGCCACCGATCCGCAGTGTCGCGCCCCCGATGAGCACCACGCCCCCTCGCAACAAGTTTCCGCTGCCGCTCGATGCGGTAGTCGAGCGCAAGCCCGCACCGGCCCGCACCGCCGGCTTGCCTGCCGTGGGCACGCCGCGGCCGGCCGCGCCCACACCGGCGCCAGCCAAGCCGGCCAAGCCGCGCCTGCCGCGCACCGCCGCACCGGCGCCCGCGCCGGTGCCTGCAAGCGCGGTCGAGCAACGCGCCTCGGCGGCCACCGCGGGCGGCGGCGGCATGGCCTCGGCGCGCGCGCGCGCGGCGCTGGCGGCGCGGCTGCGTGCCGCGGGCATCCGCGACGAGCGCGTGCTGTCGGCCATTGCCACCGTGCCGCGCCACTTGTTCGTCGAGCCGGGACTGGCATCGCAGGCGTATGAGGACGCCGCGCTGCCGATCGGCCACCAGCAGACCATTTCCAAGCCGTCGGTGGTGGCGCGCATGATCGAGCTGCTGCGCGAGGGCCTGGCCGCCGACGCGCCGCTGGAGCGCGTGCTCGAGATCGGCACCGGCTGCGGCTACCAGGCCGCGGTGCTGAGCCAGGTCGCGCGCGAGGTCTTCTCGATCGAGCGCATCCGCCCGCTGCACGAGCAGGCCAAGGCCAACCTGCGGCCGCTGCGCGTGCCCAACCTGCGCCTGCACTACGGCGACGGCATGCTGGGGCTGCCCCAGGCGGCGCCGTTTTCGGCCATCATCCTGGCCGCGGCCGGCATGGAGGTGCCCGAGGCGCTGCTGGAGCAGCTGGCCATCGGTGGGCGCCTGATCGCCCCGGTGGCGGTGATGCCGCCGGCGGGCGTGCCAGGCCAGACCGTCACGCAGCAGCTGTTGCTGATCGAGCGGCGCAACCGCCATCGATTTCACAGAACCGCGCTTGAAGCCGTTTTCTTTGTGCCCTTAAAATCGGGCACCATCTGAGTCGAACTATGCACAACATCGTGAAATCGCAATATTTCGCACGCGCCGGACAACTTTTTGCGGCCTCGGCGCTGACGGCCCTGCTGGCCGCCTGCGCCAATTCGCCGATGCCGGCACCCGTGGTTGATCGTACCTCCACTTCCGGTACCACGGCCGCGACGCTGGAACCGGCGCCCCCCGGATACTATCGGGTCAAGCGAGGCGATACCCTTTACCGTATCGCGCTGGAGAACGGCCAGTCGTATCGCGATGTGGCAACGTGGAACAACCTGACCAATGTGAACCAGATCGAGGTCGGCCAGCTGCTGCGCATCGTGCCGCCGGGTGCCGACGTCAACACTGCGCCCGGCGTGGCCACCATGCCGGTGGCGCCGGGCACGGTGCAGGCGCAGCCGATCGACCAGGCCCGCCCGGCCGCCACGCCGGTGCCTCCGGCCGCGGCCGCTTCGGCGCCTGCGGCAACGCCCGCCGCGCCCGCCGCGGCCGCCGCGCCGGTCACCGATGGCTCGATGAAGCTGGCCTGGCCGGCAACCGGCCAGACGGTCGGGAAATTCGACGACAAGGGTAATAAAGGCATCGATATTGCGGGTAAGAAGGGCGATGCGGTGCTGGCCGCGGACGATGGTCGGGTGATTCACGTTGGCCCCTTGCGCGGCTACGGGAATCTTGTCATCATCAAACACAACGAGACATTTCTTACTGCTTACGGGCACAACGACAAGGTGCTCGTGGCTGAGCAATCCGCGGTCCGAAAAGGCCAGAAGATTGCGGAGATGGGCAACAGCGATACCGACCGGGTAAAGCTTCACTTCGAAGTCCGCAAGAACGGAAAACCGGTTGATCCGATGCGGTACCTGCCGCCACAGTGAGGGTTCATGCCACGCCAGAAAACTGTCTCCTCCGGAACCGTAAGCAGGGCTCGCCGTCCCAAGCAGCCGGAAGTGAAGGCTGGTGTGGCACATCCCGACGCGCGCGCCGATGCTGAAGGCTTCGAGCCTGATCTCGCCGCCGAACTGATTCCCGTGACCGACGAGCCCATCGCCACGTCCACTTCGGTGGGCCTGCGCGAGGCCGACCTGCTTGCCGACGACAGTGAGCGCATCGTGCGCGACGACGACGAGGACGAGTCGGAAGACGAGGAAGAAGAGAGCGCGGAAAATGGCACCGACAGTGCCGCCCCCGAGCATGATGATTTCCGCACCGTGCTGCATACCGAGCTGGCTGCGGACACCGTCCAGCACTACCTGAACCGCATCAGCATCAAGCCGCTGCTGTCGGCCCCGGAAGAGCTGCATTTCTCCACGCTGGCCAAGGACGGCGACTTTGCCGCGCGCCAGGTCATGATCGAGCGCAACCTGCGGCTGGTGGTCAGTATCGCCAAGGGCTACCTCAATCGCGGCGTGCCGCTGCTCGACCTGATCGAGGAAGGCAACCTGGGCCTGATGCACGCGATTGAAAAATTCGATCCGTCGCGCGGTTTCCGCTTCTCGACGTACGCGACCTGGTGGATCCGCCAGAGCATCGAGCGCGCCATCATGAACCAGGCGCGCACGGTCCGCCTGCCGGTCCACGTGATCCGCGAACTCAACCAGGTGCTGCGCGCCAAGCGCCATCTGGAGAAGGGCGGCACCGACGGGCGCGACGCCAGCCTTGAAGACATCGCCCACCTGCTGGGCAAGACGCCGGACGAAGTGCAGGACGTCCTGGCACTCAACGAACATACCACCTCGCTCGATACGCCGTTCGATCTCGATCCTGGCTCGAGCCTCCTGGATTTCCTCTCCGACGAGCACAACGCCGCCCCCGACCAGGAGGTGGCGCACCGCGAGCTGGAAGGGCTGATGAAGCTCTGGCTGGCGCGCCTGTCGGAAAAGCATCGCTATGTGGTGGAGCGCCGCTTCGGCCTCAACCATATCGAGCCCGCCACGCTGGAAGAGCTGGCCGAGGAAATGGGCCTCACGCGCGAGCGCGTGCGCCAGATCCAGCAGGAGGCGCTGGTCAAGCTCAAGCGGCATTTCGCTTCGCAAGGTGTCAGGAAGGACGCTGTTCTATGACCCCTGTGCTGGTATTCGACATCGAGACCATTCCCGATGTTGCCGGCCTGCGCCGTTTGCATGACCATCCCGATGCGATGAGCGACGCCGAAGTCGCCGAGCATGCGTTTGCCGCCCGCCGCGAAAAGACCGGCAGCGATTTTCTCCCGCACTACCTGCAGCGCATCGCGGCGATTTCCTGCGTGCTGCGCCGCACGCACCGCGACGGCTCGGCGGTGTTCCACGTCGGCTCGCTCGGCACGCCGGAAGACGGCGAGGCCACGCTGATCCAGAAGTTCTATGAACTGATCGCGCGCTACAGCCCGCAACTGGTTTCATGGAACGGCGGCGGCTTTGACCTGCCGGTGCTGCATTATCGCGGCCTGGTCAACGGCGTCACCGCGCCGCGCTACTGGGAGATGGGCGAGGGCCGCGACGACGACAGCCGCGACTTCAAGTGGAACAACTACATCAGCCGCTACCACATGCGGCACCTGGACCTGATGGACCTGCTGGCCATGTACCAGCCCCGCGCCAGCGCGCCGCTGGATGACCTGGCCAAGCTGTGCGGCTTTCCGGGCAAGATGGGGATGGACGGCAGCAAGGTCTGGCAGGCGTTCCAGGCCGGCCAGCTCGACGAGATCCGCGCCTATTGCGAGACCGACGTCGTCAACACCTACCTGATGTACTGCCGCTTCCAGCTGATGCGCGGCGGCATGTCGCCGCGCGAGTTCGACATCGAGATGGAGTTCGTCCAGGAGTCATTGGCCGAGCTGCCCGGCGAGCAGTGGATGGAATACCTGCAGGCATTCCGGCTGCAGCGTCTCACGCCCGAAGCCGAAGACCTCGACTGAGCACGGCGGCGACGCGCCGCCGACACGAATTCACAAATCCAGCGACAGCAGGATCGGCTGGTGGTCCGAGTTGGCCGTATCGGCATCGACCTCGCAGCGCCGGATCCGCCCGGCGAGATTCTCGGTCACGAACATGAAATCGCAGGCGAACGGCGGCTCCGGCCATTGCTCCTTGTCGTACAGGGCGCAGGTCGGCGCATGCGGCTGGCCTGGGTGTGTGTGCAGCCAGGCATCGCGCCAGGGCGGCGTGGCATCGTCAAAGGGCTCGAGCACACGGCGGTAGGCGATATCGTCAGGCTTGCTATTGAAGTCGCCGCACAGGACGGCCTCGGCCGGGCGCGGCTCCGGCGTGAACGGGCCCGGCCATTTCTCGCTGCGGCCTGGGCGGCGCGCATGGTCGCAGGCTTCGGCGTGCCAGGTGCGCAAGGCTTCGGCCTGGGCGGCGCGCTGGTGTGATGAGTAATACTCCAGGTGCGTGCAGATCACGCGCAGCCGCCGGGTGCTGACTTCGACCGAGGCTTCCAGCGCCACGCGCGGCATCGAGGCCACCTGCGGGTCCGCCGGCCAGGGCAGGGCGTGGCGGAAGACTTCGCGCACCGGCAGGCGCGTGGCGATGAGGTTGCCGAACTGCTTGCGTCCTCCGGTGGTGGTGCGCCGGTCGACACCAGGCGCGTAGAGCAGGTGGTAGCCGGGCAGCAGGGCAGTCAACTCCGTCACCTGGTCTTCCCCCGGGCTGCCGCGCAGTTCACCGAAGCCGCGCGTGACCTCCTGCAGGCAGATGACGTCGGCATCGGCAATGCCGCGCAAGGTGTCGACCTGCCGGCCCAGGTCGACATGCCCGTCGGCGCCGCGACCCCATTGGATATTCCAGGAAATCAGTTCCATTTGCCGTCTCCGTCACGTCGCCGGGAAGCAGCCGCCGATGCCGGCCCGGTCTGGCATACAATCCCGCTTTCACAAAACAATACGTCAGGTTTCGTCTGGTGTCCCAAGCCGTGTCCTCCCCACAAGAAACGCCGGCAGCCCCGGCCGCTGTTGCCGATCAAGGTGCTGCTCCCGTCGCAAAAGAGTCCCGTGTCCGCGCCGACGCTGGCGCCCCCGCGGCCGATCCCGTGGTGTCGATCGACAGCCTCGACATGGAGGCCCGCGGCGTTGGCCGCCTGCTGAATGAGGACGGCACGCCCGGCAAGGTGATCTTCGTCGAAGGCGCGCTGCCCGGCGAGACCGTCAGCTACCGCAGCTTTCGCCGCAAGCCCAGCTACGAGCAGGCCCACCTGGTCGAGGTCCGGCAGGAATCGGTGATGCGCGTGAAGCCCGGTTGCCAGCATTTCGGGGTCTGCGGCGGGTGCTCGATGCAGCATCTCGATTCGCGTGCCCAGCTGGCGATCAAGCAGCGCGTGCTGGAAGACAACCTGTGGCACCTGTCCAAAGTGAAGCCCGACGTGGTGTTCCGTCCCATCGCCGGGCCGGACTGGGGCTATCGCTACCGCGCGCGGCTGACTGTGCGCCATGTGGCCAAGAAGGGTGGGGTGCTGGTCGGCTTCCATGAGCGCAAGAGCAGCTATGTGGCCGACATGACCCGTTGCGAGATCCTGCCGCCGCACGTGTCGGCCATGCTGGTGCCGCTGCGCGAGCTGGTCGGCGGCCTGTCGATCCGCGACCGCATGCCGCAGATCGAGCTGGCCGTGGGGCAGGAAGTCACCGCGCTGGTGCTGCGCATCCTGGAGCCGCTGACCGATGCCGACAAGGACCTGCTGCGCGCCTTCGCCGACCAGCACAAGGTGCAGTTCTGGCTGCAGCCCAAGGGCCCGGATACGGTCTACCCGTTCTACCCGGCCGATGCCGAGCTGGCCTATACGCTGCCGGAATTCGGCATCCGCATGCCGTTCAAGCCGACCGATTTCACCCAGGTGAATCACCAGATCAACCGCGTGCTGATCGGCCGCGCGCTGCGCTTGCTGGACGCGCAGCCGCAGGACCGCCTGCTCGACCTGTTCTGCGGCATCGGCAACTTCACGCTGCCGCTGGCCACGCAGGGCAAGTCGGTGATGGGCATCGAAGGCAGCGAGGCGCTGACCACGCGTGCGCTGGCCAACGCCGAATACAACGGGCTGGCGGCCAGGACCGAGTTTGCATGCCGCAACCTGTTCGAGGTCACGGCCGAGGACATTGCCGCGCTGGGCCGCTTTGACCGCTGGCTGGTCGATCCGCCGCGCGAAGGCGCGCTGGCCGTGTGCAAGGCGCTGGGCGAACTGGCGCAGCAGGGCAGCAACGTGCTGCCGCAGCGCATCGTCTACGTCTCGTGCAGCCCAGCCACGCTGGCGCGCGACGCCGGCCTGCTGGTGCACGGGGCGGGCTACCGGCTCGCCGGCGCGGGCGTGGTCAACATGTTCCCGCACACCTCGCACGTGGAGTCGATCGCGGTGTTCGAGCGCGGCTGATCGCGCAAGTCGCACCAAAGAAAAACCGGCCATCAGGCCGGTTTTTTCATGCTGCAGGGGAGGTTGCCGTCACTCGCGGCTGCCGCCGAAGATGCCCAGCAGCGCCAGCAGGTTGACGAAGACATTGTACACGTCCAGGTAGATTGCCAGCGTGGCGGTGATGTAGTTGGTCTCGCCGCCGTTTACCACGCGCTGCACATCGAACAGGATGTACGCCGAGAAGATACCGATGGCGATCACCGACACCGTGATCATCAGCGAGGGCAGCTGCAGCCAGATATTGGCGACGCTGGCCAAGATCAGCAGGATCACGCCGACGAACAGGAACTTGCCCAGGCCGGAGAAATCACGCTTGCTGACCGTGGCGATGGTCGCCATTGCGCCGAATACCGCCGCCGTGCCGCCAAAGGCATACATGATCAGCGCCGGCCCGTTGGAGAACTGCAGCGTCACGCCGATCAGCCGCGACAGCATTAGCCCCATGAAGAACGTGAAGGCCAGCAGCAGGACCACGCCCATGCTGCTGTTCTTGGTCTTCTCGATACCGTAGAAGAACCCGAACGCAATGCCCAGGAACAGGATCAGCGACAGGAACGGGTTGCCCGCCATGAAGCTGAAGCCGGTGGCCACGCCGATCCACGCGCCGAGCACGGTGGGGATCATCGAGAGGGCCAGCAGCCAGTAAGTGTTGCGCAAGACCCGGTTGCGAACGACGACGTCAGTGACGGTCGACGCACTGTTGCCGAAACCGTAGGTGTTCAGCTTGTTATCCATGGTGACTCCTGTCTCAAAACGGTGAGGCGCCGGGCTGCGAGGCTTCGGATGCGAAGATTCGTATGGAACCCGGACGGAACCATCGTCAATGTGGCACCTGGGAGGCTAAATTGCAAGGGCGAGGTAACCCATGAGTCACCTATTGCATGCTTTGCGCCGTTCGGTGCCGCTCACATTGGATGTTAGCCGGGGCGGCGTGTTCCTGGCATGACAAGCTTGTAATGTGCTCATTGGCGCACTTTGCGCCCGGTTGTGCGGCAAGGGCGGCCCGACACACGGCAGAGCAGGGAAGACCCTCGAAAGGGTCATAGTCTTCGTGCTAGAATCGCACGTTTAATCCATTTGTAACCCCTTCATTTTTCGGAGTTTTTCATGGCGATCGAACGCACCCTGTCGATTATCAAGCCGGATGCCGTGGCCAAGAATGTCATTGGCCAGATCTACGCCCGTTTCGAGGCCGCCGGCCTGAAGATCGTTGCTGCCAAGATGGTGCACCTGTCGCGCGGCGAGGCCGAGCAGTTCTACGCTGTCCACAAGGAGCGTCCGTTCTTCAAGGACCTGGTGGATTTCATGGTTTCCGGCCCGGTCATGATCCAGGCCCTGGAAGGCGAGAACGCCATCGCCAAGAACCGTGACCTGATGGGCGCCACCGACCCGAAGAAGGCCGAGAAGGGCACCATCCGCGCCGATTTTGCCGACAGCATCGACGCCAACGCCGTGCACGGCTCGGACGCCGCTGAAACGGCTGCCGTGGAAGTGTCGTTCTTCTTCCCGGGCATGAACGTCTACAGCCGCTGATTGTCCAGCGCTGCTGCCAGGACTAGACTGACACCGAAGCTGAGTTTGCCGTCATGAACGCTCTCGTCAACCTGCTCGACCTCGACGCGGACGCGCTCACCGCTTATTGCGGCGAGCTCGGCGAGAAGCCGTTCCGTGCGCGGCAACTGCAACGCTGGATCCACCACTACGGTGCCAGCCGCTTCGACGCCATGTCGGATCTCGCCAAGTCGCTGCGCGAAAAGCTCGCGACGCGGGCCGAGATCCGCGCGCCTGCCGCCATTACCGACCACCTGTCGGCCGACGGCACGCGCAAGTGGCTGCTCGACGTGGGCCAGGGCAACGCGGTGGAAACGGTCTACATCCCCGAGGAAACGCGCGGCACGCTGTGCGTTTCCTCGCAGGCAGGGTGCGCCGTCAACTGCCGCTTCTGTTCCACCGGCAAGCAAGGCTTCTCGCGCAACCTCAGCACCGGTGAAATCATCGGCCAGCTGTGGATGGCGGAGTTCGCCATGCGCGAACAACTGGGCCGCGGCCCCAAGGACGACCGCGTCATCTCCAACGTGGTGATGATGGGCATGGGCGAGCCGCTGCTGAACTACGATGCTGTCGTGCCGGCCATGCGCCTGATGCTCGACGACAACGCCTACGGCCTGTCGCGCCGCCGCGTGACGCTGTCCACCTCCGGCGTGGTGCCGATGATGGACCGGCTGTCCAAGGATCTCCCGGTGGCTCTCGCCGTGTCGCTGCACGCGTCCAATGACGCCTTGCGCGACGTGCTGGTGCCGCTGAACAAGAAGTACCCGCTGGCCGAGCTGATGGCGGCATGCCGCCGCTACCTGGAATTCGCGCCGCGCGATTTCATTACTTTCGAATACTGCATGCTGGACGGCGTCAACGACGGCGTCGAGCATGCGCGGGAACTGCTGAAGCTTGTGGCCGACGTGCCGTGCAAGTTCAACCTGATCCCGTTCAATCCCTTCCCCGAATCGGGCCTGAAACGCTCCAACAACGATCAGATCCGGCGCTTTGCGCAGGTGCTGATGGACGCAGGGATCGTGACCACCATCCGCAAGACCCGCGGCGACGATATCGACGCCGCCTGCGGCCAGCTTGCCGGTGAGGTGAAGGACCGCACGCGCCTGGCCGAGCGCGGCAAGTTCGGCAAGATCACGCCACTGGTGCCGGTCGCTGCTTCCGGCCAGCCTCGGGAGGTTCGCCCTGCATGATCCGTCTGATCGCTGCGGCCCTGCTGGGGCTGCTGATGTTGTCCGGCTGCCAGCTGCCGCATGCGCCGGCGCAGGATCCCCAGACCGCTTCCGACCAGACCGATGCAAGGCGCCGCGCCGGCATCCGGCTGCAGCTCGCCACCAACTATCTGGAGGCCGGCCAGAACGCGGTCGCCCTTGACGAGATCAAGCAGGCCATTGCCATCGATCCGGCGCTTGCCGATGCCTACCATGTGCGCGCGCTGATCTACATGAACATGAATGAGCGCACGCTGGCCGACGACAGCTTCCGCACGGCGGTGTCGATGCGTGCCAACGACGGCGACCTGCTCAACAACTACGGCTGGTTCCTGTGCCAGGAAGGGCGCTACGGCGAGGCCGTGCCGATGCTGCAGCGCGCGATGGCGGCGCCGTCAGCAGGCGGCCCCGCCAAGCCGCTGATCAGCCTGGGCGCGTGCGAACTGCGCCAGGGCCACAGCGCCGAAGCGGAAAAGAACCTGAAGGCCGCGCTCGGCTACGACCGCAACAACCCGGTGGCCAACACCAACCTCGCGCTGGTCTTCTACCGGCGCGGCGACTTCGCGCAGGCCCGGCAATATATCCAGCGCGTCAACAACAGCCAATATGTCAATGCGCAATCCCTCTGGCTGGGAGCGCGCATTGCCCACCGTCAGGGCGACAGCCGCACGCAGGATGCGCTTGGGGCGCAACTGCGCAGCCGCTTCCCCGACTCGCGTGAGTTGACCGCCTACGAACAAGGAGCATGGGATGAGTGAGCACGACCGCGCCGCAGGCCAGGCCGTACCGACGCAACAAGTCGGCGGGGGCGCGCACGAAGGAGAACGCGAAGCTGCCGCACGCGAGATCGGCGCAGCGCTGGCGCGCGAGCGCGAGGCGCAGCGCATGTCGGTGGAAGACGTCAGCGCGCGCCTGAAGGTGGCTGCAGGCAAGCTGCGCGCGATCGAGGCCGGCAACCTGCAGGCACTGCCCGACGTGACCTTCGCCAAGGGCGTGATGCGTGCCTATGCGCGCATGCTGCACGTCGACATCGACCCGCTGCTGGCACGCTTCCAGCCGCGCCCGGTGGCGCAGGTGGCGGAAATTGCCCGGCAGCGCGAAGGTGGCATCAATGCGGCCTTCGACGACCGCAACCGCTTCCGCTCGGGCGGCAACGGCGGCCGCTGGGTCTGGCTGGCGCTGGTGGCCGTGCTGGTGGCCGCGGGCGGCTGGTTCGGGCTTGACCATATCCGCGCATGGATCGATGCGCGCAGCAGCGCTGCCGAGACCGTAACGGCTGAAGCGCCTGCCGTGATCCAGAGCACGGAAGCCGGCACCGTGACGGCGGTGCTGCCGCCGGTCATGGCCGCCGGCGATTCGCCGGCGCCGTCTGCCGAAACCGCTCCGGCCAGTGCCGCCGCGGCCCCCGTGGCCGCGCTGGCGCCCGCAGCCGCTTCCGCGCCTGCAGCTGCCGCGGCACCGGCTGCGCCAGCAGGAGAGGGCGAACTGCAGATCCGCTTTGCCGCCGATACCTGGTATGAGATCCGGGACAATAGCGGCAAGATCGTCATGGGCGGTACCGCCAAGGCTGGCCAGACCGTGGCCGGTGGCGGCACGGCCCCGTACAAGGTGGTGATCGGCAACGTCAAGGGCGTCGAGTCGCTGACGCGCAATGGCACGCCGGTCGACCTGAAGGCAGCCAACCGCAACAACGTGGCGCGCCTGACGCTGCCCTGACGCGGGCGCGAGGTGCGTCTTTGCAAGGTGGTAACGCTATGAACCAACAGCTCTGTCTCCCGGTCCTGCCCGGTCCGCTGCCGCGCCGCCAGACGCGCCAGGCGCGCGTTGCGTGGGGCGACAATGTGGTGACCATTGGCGGCGGTGCGCCGGTGCGCGTGCAGTCGATGACCAACACGGATACGGTCGACGCCATCGGCACGGCCATCCAGGTCAAGGAACTGGCGCGTGCGGGCTCGGAGATCGTGCGCATCACGGTGAACACGCCCGAGGCCGCCGCCGCGGTGCCGTCGATCCGCGAGCAGCTCGACCGCATGGGCGTGGACGTGCCGCTGGTGGGCGACTTCCACTACAACGGCCACAAGCTGCTGCAGGACTATCCGGCCTGTGCCGAGGCGCTGTCCAAGTACCGGATCAACCCCGGCAATGTCGGCCAGGGCGCCAAGCGCGACACGCAGTTCGCGCAGATGATCGAGATGGCGTGCCGCTACCACAAGCCGGTGCGCATCGGCGTGAACTGGGGCAGCCTGGACCAGGACCTGCTGGCACGGATCATGGACGAGAACGCCGGGCGCGCCGAGCCGTGGCCGGCGCAGAGCGTGATGATCGAGGCGCTGATCACCTCGGCCATCGACTCGGCCAAGAAGGCCGAGGAAATCGGCCTGCCGGGCGACCAGATCATCCTGTCGTGCAAGGTGTCGCAGGTGCAGGAACTGGTCGCGGTGTACCGCGAGCTGGCACGCCGCTGCGACTACGCGCTGCACCTCGGGCTGACCGAGGCCGGCATGGGCAGCAAGGGCATCGTGGCGTCGACCGCGGCGCTGTCGGTGCTGCTGCAGGAAGGCATCGGCGACACCATCCGCATCTCGCTGACGCCTGAACCCGGCGCGCCGCGCGAGAAGGAGGTGTACGTGGGGCAGGAGATCCTGCAGACCATGGGCATGCGCAACTTCACCCCGATGGTGATTGCGTGCCCGGGCTGTGGCCGCACCACCAGCACCGTTTTCCAGGAGCTGGCGGCAAGCATCCAGGCCTACCTGCGCGAGCAGATGCCGCAATGGAAGACCGCCTACCCGGGCGTCGAGGAAATGGATGTGGCCGTGATGGGCTGCATCGTCAACGGCCCGGGCGAGAGCAAGCACGCCAACATCGGCATCTCGCTGCCGGGCTCGGGTGAATCGCCGGCGGCGCCGGTGTTCGTCGACGGCGTCAAGGTGAAGACGCTGCGCGGCGAGCGCATTGCAGAAGAATTCCAGGCGATCGTAGATGAATACGTTCGCACGCATTACGGCCCGGGCGCTGCGCGGGCCGACAAAGAAGTGGCAGCCTGAGCCGGACCGGCCGGGTGCCAGCAGCCTGACAAGAACAGAATGACGCAATCCGAGAACGTTGCCGCCGCAGGCGGTGCCAAGACCGAACCGAAGGTGCGCCCCGCCAAGGCCCTGCAGGGCGTGAAGGGCATGAACGACATGCTGCCGGCGGATGCGCCGCTGTGGGAGCATTTCGAGAATGCCGCACGCGCCATGCTGCGTGCCTACGGCTACCAGCAGATCCGCACGCCGATCGTCGAGCATACGCAGCTGTTCGTGCGCGGCATCGGCGAGGTCACTGACATCGTCGAGAAGGAGATGTACTCCTTCACCGATTCGCTCAACGGCGAGCAGCTGACGCTGCGCCCCGAAGGCACCGCCGCGGCCGTGCGCGCCACCATCGAGCACAATCTGCTGTACGACGGCCCCAAGCGCCTGTGGTACACCGGCCCGATGTTCCGCCACGAGCGTCCGCAGCGCGGCCGCTACCGCCAGTTCCACCAGCTCGGCGCCGAGGCGCTGGGCTTTGCCGGCCCGGACGTGGATGCCGAAATCATCCTGATGTGCCAGCGCCTGTGGGACGACCTGGGCCTGGTTGGCGTGCGCCTGGAGCTCAATTCGCTGGGGCAGGCCCATGAACGCGCCGCGCATCGCGAACAGCTGATCAAGTACCTGGAAGGCTTCCAGGACATCCTGGACGACGACAGCAAGCGCCGCCTGTACACCAACCCGCTGCGCGTGCTGGACACCAAGAACCCGGCGCTGCAGGAGATGGCGGCCAACGCGCCCAAGCTGATCGATTTCCTGGGCGAGGAGTCGCTGGCGCACTTCGAGGGCGTGCAGCGCCTGCTCAAGGCCAACAACATCCCGTTCAAGATCAACCCGCGCCTGGTGCGTGGCCTGGACTACTACAACCTGACGGTGTTCGAGTGGATCACCGACAAGCTGGGTGCGCAGGGCACCATCGCCGGCGGCGGGCGCTATGACCCGCTGATCGCGCAGATGGGCGGCAAGCCGGCGCCGGCCTGCGGCTGGGCCATGGGCATCGAGCGCATCATCGAGCTGATCCGCGAAGAGGGCGTGGTGCCCGACGCGGCGGGCTGCGACGTCTACCTGGTGCACCAGGGCGAAGCCGCCGCGCAGCAGGCGATGATCGCCGCGGAACGGCTGCGCGACGCAGGCCTGGACGTGGTGCTGCACGCCAGCCCCGACGGCAAGGGCGGCAGCTTCAAGTCGCAGATGAAGCGCGCCGACACAAGCGGTGCGGCCTATGCCGTTATCATTGGCGACGACGAAGTGGCTGCCGGCGTGGTCCAGGTCAAGGAACTTCGCCAGCGCGAGCAGGCCGAAGGCGGTGGACAACAGGCCACCGTGCCGGCCGAGGGACTGGTCGATTACCTGATCGACGCCATGGTCGGCGCCAGCGAATAAATCGCGCACCGGCCACCCGGAAAACCCAGTACACGAGTACCTAACCCAACGCAGGTGATTGCCTCGACATGGCTTACGATCTAGAAGAACAGGAACAGCTTGAGAATCTGAAGGCCTGGTGGCGCCAGTACGGCAATGCGCTGACCTGGGTGCTGATCGTCGCGCTGCTGGCGTTCGCCGGCTGGAACGGCTGGAAGTACTGGGAACGCAAGCAGGCCGGCGAGGCCGCGGTGCTGTACGAGCAGGTGCTCAAGGCCGCCGAGGCGCGCGACATCGAGCGCATCAAGCGCGCCGCGACCGACCTGGAAGACAAGTACGGCCGCACCGCCTATGGCCAGATGAGCGCGCTGGTCGCGGGCCGCGTGCTGTACGATGCGGGCGACCTCGCCGCGGCCAAGAGCCAGCTGCAATGGGCCATCGACCATGGCGACCAGGAGTATTCGCACCTGGCGCGCGTGCGCCTGGCCGGCGTGCTGCTCGACGAGAAGGCCTACGACAAGGGCCTGGCGCTGCTCAAGGATGAACCGCCGGCAGCGTTCGTGGCGCTGTATGCCGACCGCCGCGGCGACCTGCTCGCCGCGCAGGACAAGCGCGACGATGCGCGCACGGCCTATCGCAAGGCGCTGGACAAGCTGGGCCAGGAAGAGCCTGCGATGCGCCAGATCATCCAGTTCAAGCTTGATGCGCTGGGCACGGCCTGATCCGGCCGCTCCCGAACGCATGCAAACACCGCATATCCAGCGGATCGTATAAACAGGACCGTAACCCTATGACGTCAGTGCTTTCCCGTGCCGTACATCGCCAGCCTGCCCGCGCCATGACCCGTGCGCTGGTGGCGGTTGCCTGCCTGGCCACACTGGGCGGCTGCTCGCTGTTCAGCAAGGAAAACAAGCACCCGCCCGCCGAGCTCAAGCCGGTCTCGGGCACGCTGTCGGTGCGCCAGGCCTGGAAGGCCGACGTGGGCAAGAGCGGCCCCTATTCGATGCAGCCGGCCGCGGCGGGCAACAACGTCTACGTGTCGTCCAATAACGGCAACGTGATGGCGCTGGAAGGCGCCAGCGGGCGCGTGCTGTGGAAGTCCAAGGCCGACCTGGACCTGACCTCGGGTCCGGGCAGCGATGGCTCGGTGACGGCGGTCGCCGGCGAGAAGGGCGCCATCTATGCCTTTGACGCCAGCGGCAAGCAGATCTGGAAGAAGCAGGTCAACGGCGAGGTGCTGTCGGCGCCGCTGGTCGGCAATGGCCTGGTGGTGGTGCGCACCACCGACACGCGCGTATTCGGCCTGGACGCCGAGACCGGCGAGCGCCGCTGGATCTACCAGCGTTCGCAGACGCCGCTGAACCTGCGCGCGGCGATGGGGATGGTGTTTGCCGGCGACGGCATCGTGATGGGCTTCCCCGGCGGCAAGCTGGGCGTGCTGACGCCGGGCAACGGCGTGCTGCGCTGGGAGAGTGCGGTCTCGTACCCGAAGGGCGTGTCGGAGATCGAGCGCCTGAACGATGTCACCGGCCTGCCGATGGTGAGCGGGCGCCAGGTCTGCGCCACCACCTTCCAGGGCCGGGTGGCCTGCCTGGAACTGGCCAGCGGGCAGCCGCAGTGGGGCAAGGATTTCTCGTCGCCGAGCGGCCCGGCGCAGGATGACAATGCAATTTACGCCAGCGACGAGCAGTCGGTCGTGCATGCGTTCGACCGCCAGAACGGCAACGAGCGCTGGAAGAACAACGACCTGCGCAATCGCCGCCTGGGCGCGCCGCTGGCCCTGGGCCGCTCGGTGGTAATGGGCGACTTTGAAGGTTATGTACACTTCCTGTCGCGCGAAGACGGCCAGGTCATCGCACGCATGAAGACCGATGGCAGTGCCATCACCGCCGCGCCCGTGGTGGCGGGGCAGACCCTGGTAATCCAGACCCGCGACGGCGACGTCTACGGTTTCCAGCCTGGCTGACAGGAATCCAATGCGCGCTGCCGTACACCTGTCGGTACGGCCAGCGCCGAATCCGGTAGCATGATCCTTAGCGCGGCAATTGCAGCGGGTCCGTTGACCCGGCGCCGCGCCCGACAGGACAAGCGGCAGACCGCGCCCTAGGTGGCGCGGCGTGCCGTCGGATCCATTGACTCCGGAGTTACCGGGGGGCGGCGTGCCGGCCCCCGTTTCCGTTTATTGCATGAAACCAGTTATCGCACTTGTCGGCCGCCCCAATGTGGGCAAGTCGACGCTATTTAACCGCATGACCCGATCGCGCGACGCCCTTGTCGCCGACCTGCCGGGCCTGACGCGCGACCGCCATTACGGGGAAGGGCGCATCGGCGAACGCCCGTTCATCGCCATCGATACCGGCGGCTTCGAGCCGGTGGTCAAGGAAGGCATCGTCGCCGAGATGGCCAAGCAGACCAAGCAGGCCGTGGTCGAGGCTGACGTGGTGATCTTCATCGTCGACGGCCGCCTGGGCCTGGCGCCGCAGGACCGCGCCATCGCCGACTACCTGCGCAAGACCGGACGGCGCATCATGCTGGCGGTCAACAAGGCCGAGGGCATGAAGTACACCTCGGTGGCGGCCGACTTCTATGAGCTGGGCATGGGCGATCCGTACGCGATCTCCGCTGCCCACGGCGACGGCGTGAGCGAACTGGTCGACGAAGCCATCGAACTCGCGGTCCAGGAGCGCCCCGAGCTGGGCGAAGAGATTCCGGACGAAGGCAAGGGCGTCAAGATCGCCATCGTCGGGCGCCCCAATGTGGGGAAATCCACGCTGGTCAACACGCTGATCGGCGAAGAGCGCGTGATCGCGTTCGACATGCCCGGCACCACCCGGGATGCCATCTACGTGGAGTTCGAGCGCGGCGGCAAGCCCTACACGCTGATCGACACGGCAGGCTTGCGCCGGCGCGGCAAGGTGTTCGAGGCGATCGAGAAGTTCTCGGTGGTCAAGACGCTGCAGTCGATCGCCGATGCCAATGTGGTGATCCTGCTGCTCGATGCGCAACAGGATATTTCCGACCAGGACGCGCATATCGCCGGCTTTATCGTGGAATCGGGCCGCGCACTGGTGGTGGGCGTCAATAAATGGGATGGGCTGGACGGCCATACCCGCGACCGCATCAAGCATGACCTGGAACGCAAGCTGCAATTCCTTAGCTTCGCGAATTTCCATTTTGTCTCGGCACGCGAGCGTACCGGCATTGGCGCGCTGATGCGTTCGGTCGATGACGCGTTCGCCGCGGCCATGGTCAAGCTGCCGACGCCGCAGCTCACGCGTGTGCTGCAGGAAGCGGTGGAATTCCAGCAGCCCAAGCGGGTCGGCGCGTCGCGGCCCAAGCTGCGCTACGCGCACCAGGGCGGCTCGAATCCGCCCATTATCGTGATCCACGGCAATGCGCTCTCGGGCGTTGCGGAAACCTACCGGCGCTACCTGGAAAATCGTTTCCGTACGGCATTCAAGCTAAAGGGCACCCCTCTTCGCATCGAATTTCGTACGAACAAAAATCCGTACGCGGACTCGAAGGATTGAGTCCGGAATCGGATTCCTGGCGGGGCAAGTTTTCGTTTGCGTTCGTTTGGAACTGCGGCTAAATTTGCGGTAGCAGGGGGTTCCCTGTGCATTGACGCCGACTTGGTACCGTTTTTGATCTTTTTTCTGGCGCGTTTTTGCGCCGCCTGACTTGAACCGGGGATTTCCATCCCCATCATTCACCACTAAACCTATAAATTTGGAGTGTGCCATGAGCAACAAAGGGCAACTGCTACAAGACCCGTTCCTGAACGCGCTGCGCAAAGAGCACGTGCCGGTTTCCATCTACCTCGTCAATGGCATCAAGCTGCAAGGCAATATCGAATCGTTCGACCAGTATGTCGTCCTGCTGCGCAACACCGTGACGCAGATGGTCTACAAGCATGCGATTTCCACTGTCGTTCCTGCGCGCGCGGTCAATTTCCGCGTGGATGACGCCGCCGAGGCCTGATCTCCTTGCGGGCATCGTGCGGGCGCCCCGCGGCGCCGCACCGATGCCCGGCGCCGGTGCGCCATTGCGCCCGGTGCCGCGCGGCCTGGCGGTTGCCAATGCCGCCACCGCTGCCGCCACGTTCCGCATCATGCGGCGGCCTGTCCCGGCAGGGGCCGGGACAGTGTCCGACATCCGCCCGCCTTCCCCCTGAACCCGTTTTTCCCTGCGCTTTCGCGCCCGCCCTTGGACCCCAGAGCCACTTCAAATACCGCCCCTTCGCGCGCCATTCTGGTCGGCGTCGACTTCGGCAAGCATGATTTCCAGGAAAGCCTCAGCGAACTGGCGCTGCTGACCTCTACCGCTGGCTCTGTGCCGGTGCATACGTTGACGGGCCGCCGCTCGCGGCCGGATCCGGCGCTGTTCATCGGCTCGGGCAAGGCCGAGGAGCTGAAGGAGGCCGCCGACGCGCTGGATGCCGACGTGGTGGTGTTCAACCACGCCCTGAGCCCGGCACAGCAGCGCAACCTGGAGCGCTTCCTGAACCGCCACGTGATCGACCGCACCGGCCTGATCCTGGACATCTTCGGGCAGCGCGCGCAGAGCCACGTGGGCAAGGTGCAGGTGGAGCTGGCGCAGGTCCAGTACCGCGCGTCGCGGCTGGTCCGCGCGTGGAGCCACCTGGAGCGGCAGAAGGGCGGCATCGGCATGCGCGGTGGCCCCGGCGAGCGCCAGCTCGAGCTGGACCGGCGCATGCTGGACGAGCGCGCCAAGCGGCTCAAGTCCGATCTGTCGCGGCTGCAGCGCCAGCACAGCACGCAGCGGCGCGCGCGCGCGCGCAATGACACGCTCAGCATTTCGCTGGTGGGCTATACCAACGCGGGCAAGTCGACGCTGTTCAATGCGCTGACTAAGGCTGGCGCCTATGCGGCCGACCAGCTGTTCGCCACGCTCGACACCACCTCGCGCCGCCTGTTCCTGGACGGGCTGGGCAACGTGGTGCTGTCCGACACGGTCGGCTTTATCCGCGACCTGCCCACGCAACTGGTGGCGGCATTCCGCGCCACGCTGGACGAGACCGTGCATGCCGACCTGCTGCTGCATGTGGTGGATGCATCGAGCCCGGTGCGCCACGAGCAGATCGAGCAGGTCAACCGCGTGCTGGCGGAAATCAACGCGCTGGACATCCCGCAGATCGTGGTGATGAACAAGATCGATGCCGCGCCCGAGCTGCTGGAGCAGGGCCCGCGCCTGGAGCGCGACGAGGACGGCATCCCCACCCGCGTGTTCCTGAGCGCGCGCGAGGGCATGGGCCTGGATGCGCTGCGCGAGGCCGTGGTCGAGGTGGCGCAATGGCTGGCCAGCCGCCCGCCCGAGCCGCAACCCTATGACCCGCGCCTGGCCGACGTGCCCCAGTACGCCGATGCCGGCGATGATGGCAGTGCAGATGAGGGCGGCGTGGCTGACGGCAGCGACGACGCCGATGCGGGGGATTCGGACAGGCTGTAGCCTGTCAAGTTGCCGTCAGTTCGCCGCCAGTGCTCCGGCCGTTCTGCCCAATCCCGGTGCGATTGCTGCCGGGATTGCGCGAATTGGCCAAAAGTGGCTCGGATGACTGCTAGAATCCCCCTGTTACAAACTTCCCCGGACCCGTGCACTTCATGCCCCAGTTTCCCCGGAATGCTGATTCGAGCCTGACACCAGGCGGCCGCTTCGCGCTGCGCGCGGGCTGGCAGCGCCTGCGCGCCATCTTCTCGCTGAACGATCCGCGCTGGGGTCGCAACGGTCAGGACGACGACGACAAGAAGGACGGTCGCGACGACAACCGCCAGCAGAACCAGCGCCCGCAGCAGGACGGCGGCCCGCCTGACCTGGACGAACTGTGGCGCGACTTCAACCGCCGCCTGAACGGCCTGCTCGGCCGCAAGGACAACGGCGGCGGCAACAACCAGGGCTTTGGCGGTCCGCGCACGCCGGGCAAGGGCTCGGGGGTGGGCGCTGGCGTGATCGTCGCGGCCGTGGTCGGCATCTGGCTGGCCAGCGGCTTCTTCATGGTTCAGGAAGGCCAGACCGCGGTGATCCTGCAGTTCGGCAAGTTCAAGTACTCCACCGGCCCCGGCATCAACTGGCGCATGCCCTGGCCGGTCCAGTCGGCCGAGATCGTCAACCTGTCGGCGGTGCGTTCGGTCGAGGTGGGGCGCTCCACCTCGATCAAGGACAGCAACCTGAAGGACTCGTCGATGCTGACGCAGGACGAGAACATCATCGACGTGCGCTTTACCGTGCAGTACGTGATCCAGGACGCCGGCGAATTCCTGTTCTTCAACAAGACCGACCGCGGTGGCGATGAAGAGCTGGTGACGCAGGCCGCCGAGACCTCGGTGCGCGAGATCGTCGGCCGCAACAAGATGGACGCGGTGCTGTACGAGAGCCGCGAACAGATCGCGCAGCAACTGGCCAAGTCGATCCAGGCCATCCTGACGGCGTACAAGACCGGCATCCGCGTGCTGTCCGTGAACGTGCAGAGCGTGCAGCCGCCCGAGCAGGTGCAGGCCGCGTTCGACGACGTCAACAAGGCCAGCCAGGACCGCGAGCGCGCGATCAGCGAAGGCCAGGCCTATGCCAATGACATCCTCCCGCGCGCCAAGGGTACCGCGGCGCGCCTGAAGGAAGAGTCCGAAGCCTACCGCTCCCGCGTGGTGGCGCAGGCCGAGGGCGATGCCTCGCGCTTCCGTTCGGTGCAGACCGAATACGCCAAGGCGCCGCAGGTGACGCGCGACCGCATCTATCTGGAAACCATGCAGCAGATCTACACCAATTCGACCAAGGTGCTGGTGGACGCGCGCCAGGGCAACAATCTTCTCTACCTGCCGCTGGACAAGCTGATGGCACAGGCCGACGGCCGCGCTGCGCCGCAGCCGGGCCAACCGGGTGCGGCCAGCCCGCCGGCGTCCGCGCCGGATGCATCGACGGACGCCCGCTCGCGCGAAGCGCTGCGCAACCGCGACCGCGACTCGCGCTGAGGAGACCGTCATGAACCGACTGATTTCCTTCGCGATTGGCTTTTTCATCCTGCTGGCCGTGGTTTCGTCCATGCTGTTCGTGGTCGACCAGCGCCAGTACGCCGTGGTGTTCGCCTTCGGCCAGATCAAGCAGGTGGTGCGCGAGCCCGGCCTGCACTTCAAGCTGCCGCCGCCGTTCCAGAACGTGGTGTTCATGGACCGGCGCCTGCAGACCATCGACGTCGCCGCCAACGAGCGTTTCCTGACCGCCGAGAAGAAGAGCATGGTGGTGGACTGGTTCGTCAAATGGCGCATCACCGATCCGCGCAAGTTCTTCGTGGCCTTCGGCGGCAACCTGCGCGGCGCGCAGGACCGCATGACCCAGCGCATCGACTCGGTGGCGCGCGAGGAGTTCGGCAAGCGCACCGTGGCCGACGTGGTCGCCGGCGAGCGCGAGCAGGTGATGCAGGCCATCCGCAACGGCATGGCTGAATATGCCAAGTCGGTCGGCGTCGAGATCCTGGACGTGCGCCTCAAGCGCGTTGACCTGCTGCCCGCGATCAGCGAATCGGTGTACCGTCGCATGGAGGCCGAGCGCAAGCGCGTGGCCAACGAGCTGCGCTCAACCGGCGCCGCCGAGGGCGAGAAGATCCGCGCCGATGCCGACCGCCAGCGCGAAGTGGTGCTGGCCGAGGCCTACCGCGACGCCCAGGTGATCAAGGGCCAGGGCGATGCCAAGGCCTCGCAGATCTATGCCGACGCGTTTGGCCGCGATCCGCAGTTCGCGCAGTTCTGGCGCAGCATGGAGGCTTACCGCAACACCTTCCGCGACAAGCGCGACGTGCTGGTGCTTGAGCCCAACTCCGAGTTCTTCCGCTACATGCGTTCCAGCGGTGGTGCCGCCGCGGCGGCCTCGGGCGGATCCGGAGGCAAGCGCTAGCACCGTCGCTTGTCCGTGTGGCGAATTGACGAAACCCCGGCTTGCCGGGGTTTTGTCCGGCTGGAGCCATCCTCGCCGGGTGATGGCGCGGGCGCGTGGCGCCTGCGATGACGTTTCTGGTCAAGGACCGGTGCCTTGGGGCATTGCCTCGCGAGGTGGTCCGAATGACTGAGAAGAGATTGACTGAGAAGAGATTCACTATGTCCAACCATTGGCTGCTGCCAGAAAACATTGCCGACGTGCTGCCGTCGGAAGCGCGCAAGATCGAAGAACTGCGCCGCCGCATGCTGGACCTGTTCCGCACCTACGGCTATGAGCTGGTGATGCCGCCGATGCTGGAATACCTGGAGTCGCTGCTGACCGGCACCGGCCATGACCTGGACCTGCGCACGCTCAAGCTGGTGGACCAGCTGTCGGGCCGCACCATGGGCCTGCGTGCCGATATCACGCCGCAGGTGGCGCGCATCGACGCGCACCTGCTGAACCGCCCGGGCGTGACCCGCCTGTGCTACGCGGGCAACGTGCTGCATGCGCGCCCGGCGGGCTTCCACGCCACGCGCGAGCCGATCCAGATCGGCGCCGAGATCTATGGCCATGCCGGCCTGGAAGCCGACATCGAGATCCAGGACCTGATGCTGGCCGCGCTGCAGGCGGCGGGGTTGTCCGATGTCCGCATCGACATGTGCCATGCCGGCATCCTGGAAGCGCTGCTGGCGGGCCTGCCGTCGATCCGCAAGATCGAGGACGCGCTCTTTGCCGCGCTGGAAACCAAGGATGTGCCGGCCCTGCGCGAACTGACCGTGGGCATGCCGCAGACCGAGCGCGATGCGCTGCTGGCGCTGCCGACGCTGTACGGCGGCGTGGACGTGATCGATCGCGCGCGCGCGACGCTGCCGGCCAGCCCGGCCATCGGCCGCGCGCTGGACGAACTGGCGGCACTGGCGGTGCAGGTGCGCGGAGCCAGCGTGAATATCGACCTGTCGGATTTGCGCGGTTACCACTATCACAGTGGCGTGATGTTCGCGGCCTATGTTGCTGGCCTGCCCAATTACGTGGCGCGCGGCGGCCGTTACGACAAGGTGGGCGAGGCCTTCGGCCGTGCGCGCCCGGCCACGGGTTTCTCGCTGGATCTGCGAGAAGTGGCGGCGCTGTCGCCCGTGGAAGTGCGCGCCCAGGCGATTTTTGCGCCCTGGGATGCGGATCCGGCACTCCGGGCCGCGATTTCCGCGCTGCGCGCGGCCGGCGAGATCGTGATCCAGTCGCTGCCCGGCCATACCCACGAGCTCGATGAATTCAACTGCGACCGGCAGCTGGTGCGCCAGGATGCCGGCTGGGCCGTGGTGCCGCGCTGACGCTTGGGCGCCGGGCGTGCCCAAAAATCGAGAATCGCCCGGCAACAAGAGTAGAATACGTTTTTAACCTATTGACCAAAGCAATATGTCCGCATCCGCAGTAGGCCAGGGACGCAATGTCGTCGTGATCGGCACCCAATGGGGTGACGAAGGCAAAGGAAAAATCGTCGATTGGCTTACCGACCAGGCACAGGGTGTGGTGCGGTTCCAGGGTGGCCACAACGCTGGCCACACGCTGATCATCGGTGGCAAGAAGACCATTCTCCGCCTGATTCCGTCCGGGATCATGCGCGACGGCACGGTCTGCTACATCGGCAACGGTGTGGTGCTGTCGCCCGAAGCTTTGTTCCGTGAAATCGAAGAGCTCGAAGGCGCAGGCCTGCAGGTGCAGAGCCGCCTGCGCATTTCCGAGGCTGCCACGCTGATCCTGCCGTACCACGTTGCCATCGACAAGGCGCGCGAAGCGCGCCGTGGCGCCGCCAAGATCGGCACCACCGGCCGTGGCATTGGCCCGGCCTATGAAGACAAGGTGGCCCGCCGCGCGCTGCGCGTGCAGGACCTGTTCGATCCGCAGCAGTTCGCCGAGCGCCTGCGCGAGAACCTGGACTACCACAACTTCATGCTGACCCAGAACCTGGGCGCCGAAGCCGTGGACTTCCAGCAGACCCTGGACGAAGCGCTGGCCTACGCGCCGCGCCTGGCGCCGATGGTGGCCGACGTGTCGGCCGAGCTGTACGCGGTCAATGCCGCCGGCGGCAACCTGATGTTCGAAGGCGCGCAAGGCACGCTGCTGGACGTGGACCACGGCACCTATCCGTTCGTGACCTCGAGCAACTGCGTGGCCGGTGCTGCCGCGGCGGGCGCCGGCGTCGGCCCGGGCCGCCTGAACTACATCCTGGGCATCACCAAGGCCTACTGCACGCGCGTGGGCGCGGGCCCGTTCCCGAGCGAGCTGTACGACAACGACAACCCGTCGCGCCAGGACCCGGTCGGCGTGCGCCTGGCCAACGTCGGCAAGGAATTCGGTTCGGTCACCGGCCGTCCGCGCCGCACCGGCTGGCTGGATGCCGCCGCGCTCAAGCGCTCGGTGCAGATCAACGGCGTGTCGGGCCTGTGCATGACCAAGCTGGACGTGCTCGATGGCCTGGAAACCATCAAGCTGTGCGTGGGCTACGAGCTCGACGGCAAGACCGTCGACATCCTGCCGCGCGGCTCTGATGCCGTGGCTCGCTGCGTGCCGGTCTACGAGGAATTCCCCGGCTGGAACGAGTCGACCTTCGGCGTGAAGACGTGGGACGCGCTGCCCGAGCAGGCCCGCGTCTACCTGAAGCGCGTGGAAGAAGTGGTCGGCATTCCGATCGACATGATCTCGACCGGCCCGGACCGCGACGAGACCATCCTGCTGCGTCATCCGTACAAGGCCTGACCCGGCAGCAGCCCACCACCAGGCTGCGGCGCCACGAGCGCTGCGGCCCGCCAGAAATAAATCGGCCCGCGCAAGCGGGCCGAGCCATATCGGTCAACCGACCCGACGATACAAAGAGTAAAACGATGAACCTGCCAACGAACGATGACGAGAACCTGTGGGTCTCCTGGGACGAATACCATCGCCTGATCGCACGCCTGTCGCTGAACGTGCATGAGTCGGGCTGGAAGTTCGACAAGATCCTGTGCCTGGCGCGCGGCGGGCTGCGCGTGGGCGACCAGATGTCGCGCATCTTCGACGTGCCGCTGGCCATCCTGGCCACCAGCAGCTACCGCGAGGCCGCGGGCACGCAGCAGGGCAACCTGGACATCGCTCAGTACATCACCATGACCCGCGGCGAACTGACGGGCAGGGTGCTGCTGGTCGACGACCTGGTGGATTCGGGCATCACGCTGGAACGTGTGGGCCGCCACCTGAAGGAACGCTATCCGGCCGTGACCGAGGTGCGTTCGGCCGTGCTGTGGTACAAGGCGTGCTCGAAGGTCGAGCCGGACTACCACGTGACCTTCCTGCCGTCGAACCCGTGGATCCACCAGCCGTTCGAAGAGTACGACACGCTGCGCCCGCACAACCTGGCCGCCTGGCTCAAGCGCGGCAAGCGCGCCAGCCAGGACGACGGCGCGCAGGCCTGATGCGCTTGTGCCGGGGCCTGCCGCTACGGGCGGCCCCCGGCGGCCGGCTTAATAGCCGACCGTGAAACGCTGGCGCGAATGCGCCGGCTTTTCGATCTCATCGAGCATCGCGATGGCATAGTCTTCCATCGAGATCCAGCTCTTGCCTGCTGCGTCGCTCAGCAGGTTTTCCTCGCCAACGCGGAACTTTCCGGTACGCTCGCCCGGCTCGAACAGTGCCGACGGCGACAGGAAGGTCCAGTCGATCTGTTGTTCGCCGCGCAGCGCGTTGAGGAAGTCGCGGCCTGCGAGGGCTTCGGGCTTGTAGGCATCGGGGAAGTTCGGGGTGTCGACCAATTGCACCCCCGGCGCGACATGGAGGCTGCCGGCGCCACCCACCACCAGCAGGCGCGGCACGCCGGCCTGGCGCACGGCCGAGGTCACCTGCTGCGCGTTCAGCTGCGCAAAGCGCGCGCTGCTGATGACCACGTCGTTGCCGGCCAGGGCGGCAGCCAGTGCGGCGCCGTCGGCGCCGTCCACGTCCGCGGTGGTCACGCCGTCGCGTGCGGGCAGTTTGCTGGCCTGGCGCGCAATGGCGGTCACCTGGTGGCCGCGGCGCAGGGCTTCGTCGGTCAGGCGCGTGCCAACACGGCCGGTGGCGCCGATGATTGCGATCTTCATGGTCACTCCTTCTTTCGGTCAGGTTGATATGAAACCATTGTGGTTACATATCGGGGCAAAAAAATTCAGCGCTTGCGGCGCTGGCTGTTGCCTTCGACATCGGCGAGCATGCTGGCGATGGTGGCGCCGGCAAGGGTATCGTCCATGGCCGCCTGCGCACGGTCCGCGACCTTGCGCAGCGCACCGGTGATCTCGCGCCCGACCGGGCAGGCCGGGTTGGGCGCGCTCTGGTGCAGCGTGATCAGCGCGGTGGTTTCCACCACGCGGAACACGTCGAGCAGCGTGATTGACGCAGCCGGGCGCGCCAGCGTGGCGCCGCCGGTGCTGCCCATGGTGGTCGCCACCAGCCCGGCTTCAGCCAGTTGACCGACCAGCCGCCGGATCAGCGCCGGGTTGGTGCCCACGCTGGCGGCGATCAGCGACGAGGGCACCGGCTCGGCCGAACTGGCGAGCAGGGTAAGGATGTGGACTGCCACGGCGAACCGGCTGCTTGTGCTCAACGCTTGTGCTCGGGATGTCAGGTGCAATGTGAAACCATGATAGTTACACATTGTCGGGCATGTCAAGCACGGACAGGAGCGCAAGGAGGGCGGAGTACCGGGAGGGAAGGAGGTAATACGCCGATGTGGCAGCCAATGGTCGGTGGAATGCCGGAATCGCCACTGAAGCTGTTACACTCCTCGACATTGCCGTACCGTTGTGGTTCGGCTGTCGCGCGGGGTACGGTGCGCGGTTTCACGGACGGGAAAAAACCCGTACGCTCGCAGGTATGACATCGCGGCATGGCCGCCAAGCAAGGAGTGCAAGTTGCCGGATCTGATGCGCGAAACAGGCGTCAAAAACAAAAAACCCGCAGGGCTCGAAAGCGCTGCGGGTTTTCCGGTAACTTGGTGCCCAGGAGAGGACTCGAACCTCCACAGTGTTGCCACCGCTAGGACCTGAACCTAGTGCGTCTACCAATTCCGCCACCTGGGCAGGTGTCGAAACAACCGAAGCGCTCATTATAGAGAGCGCGAGAATTTTGTCAATTAGTTTCCAGAAAAAATTGAATCAGAACAACTATCCGATCCCCAGCCGGGAAGAAATCCTGGGCGTGCTGAGAACGTCGGGATCCCCGCAGTCGGCCGGCGATATTGCCAAGGCCCTCTCCGTCACGCGCAAAGAGCATGACGGTTTCCAGAAGCGCCTGGCGGCCATGGAGCGCGACGGCCAGATCGAGCTGAACCGCAAGGGCCGCTATGAGCTTGCCCATCAGCCGAACTTCGTCACCGGCCGGGTGCAAGGTCACCGCGACGGCTTCGGCTTCCTGATCCGCGACGACGGCGAAGACGACATCTTCCTGCCCGAGCGCGAGCTGCAGAAGGCCATGCACAACGACCGCGCGCAGGTGCGCGTGGTGGGCTACGACCGGCGCGGGCGCCCTGAAGGGCAGATCGTCGAGATCATCGAGCGCGCCAACCGTTTTGTCATCGGCCGTCTGCTCAGTGAAGGCGGCGTGCTGGTGGTGGCGCCTGAAGACAAGCGCATCAGCCAGGACATCCTGATCCCGCCCAAGGCGCAGGGCAAGGCACGGGTGGGGCAGGTGGTCAGCGTCGAGCTGATCGAATTCCCCGACCGCTACGTGCAGCCGGTGGGCCGCGTGGTGGAGGTGCTGGGCGAAATCGACGATCCCGGCATGGAGATCGAGATCGCCGTGCGCAAGTACGGCGTGCCACATGCGTTCTCGCCGGCCGCTGCCCAGGAAGCCTCCGCGCTGCCCGACGAGGTGCGCCAGGCCGACCTGGACCACCGCATCGACCTGCGCGACATCCCGCTGGTGACCATCGACGGCGAAGACGCACGCGACTTCGACGATGCGGTCTATTGCGAGCCGGTCAAGATCGGCCGCGCCAAGGGCTGGCGCCTGATCGTGGCGATCGCCGACGTGTCGCACTATGTGCGCCCCGGCACCCCGCTGGATGCGGATGCGCTGGACCGGGCCACTTCGGTCTACTTCCCGCGCCGCGTGATCCCGATGCTGCCGGAGAAGCTGTCCAACGGGCTGTGCTCGCTCAATCCGCACGTGGACCGGCTGTGCATGGTGTGCGATGCCGTGATCACCGCCAAGGGCGAGCTCAAGGGCTACCAGTTCTACCCGGCCGTGATGCATTCGACCGCGCGCCTGACCTACAACGAGGTCTGGTCGGTGCTGTCCAACACCAAGGGCCCCGAGGCGCACAAGCGCGGCGAGCTGGTGCCGCACCTGCAGAACCTGTATGAGTTGTTCCAGGTCCTGCTCAAGGCACGGCGCGCGCGCGGCGCGATCGACTTCGACACCACCGAGACCTATATCGTCTGCAACGCGCAGGGCAAGATCGAGCAGATCCTGCCGCGCACGCGCAACGATGCGCACCGGCTGATCGAGGAGTGCATGCTGACCGCCAACGTCTGCGCGGCCGACTTCCTCGAACGCTTCAAGCACCCGGCGCTGTACCGCATCCACGCGGGCCCCAGCGAAGAGAAGCTGAAGAACCTGCGCGACTTCCTGCGCACCGCCGGCCTGTCGCTGGGCGGCGGCGACAAGCCGCAGGCATCGGACTACGCCGAGGTGATGGACAAGATCAAGTCCCGTCCCGACGCGCCGATGCTGCAGACCATGCTGCTGCGCTCGATGCAGCAGGCGGTGTACAGCCCGGACAATATCGGCCACTTCGGCCTGTCGTACGAGGCCTACGCGCACTTCACCAGCCCGATCCGCCGCTACCCCGACCTGCTTGTGCACCGCGCGATCAAGGCGGTGCTGGCACATACCAAGTACCAGCCGGCGTTTGCGCACGGGACCGAGCTGAATACCGCGATCTCGCCCAAGGCGCGCCGGCTGCAGGCCAAGGACGCCGAGCAGAAGGCAGAACTGACCGCGGCGCGCGCCAGGCGCAACGAGGCCATCTGGGACGAGCTTGGCCTGCACTGCTCGGCCAATGAGCGCCGCGCGGACGAGGCTTCGCGCGATGTCGAGGCCTGGCTCAAGTGCTACTTCATGCGCGACAAGCTGGGCAGCGACTACGCCGGCACCGTCAGCGCCGTGACCTCGTTCGGCATCTTCGTGCAGCTCGACGAGCTGTACGTGGAAGGCCTGGTCCACGTGACCGAGCTGGGCAGCGACTACTTCCAGTACGACGAGGCCCGCAACGAACTGCGCGGCGAGCGCACTGGCATCCGCTACCGCCTGACCGACCGCGTGCGCGTGCAGGTATCGCGCGTGGACCTGGATGCGCGCAAGATCGACTTCCGCCTGGTGCAGGAGCCGTCGGCGAAAACCCTGCGCGCCCGCGCGGGGGGCACCGAGACCCAGCCGCGCGTGCCCGCCGCCCATGCGGTGCCAGCACGCAAGAAGGGCCGCCAGCTGGCGGCGCTGCTGGGCGGCTCGTCCAAGCCGGAAGAGTCGTTCGACGAGACGCTGGACCGCGTGATCGAGGAGCAGCCGGTGTTCGAGGCCGTGATCACGCCGCTCAGGCCGCACGTGAAGACCGGCGGCAAGCCGGCCAAGCGCGCGGCCAAGCCCAAGCCCGCGCACCTGGAGAAGCCGCACAAGCCGGCCTCCAAGTCGCACCAGGCCAAGCCGGCGGGCAAGACGCCGGCCAAGAGCCCGCGCACCCCGCGCAAGCGCTGAAGCTTGCGGCGGCCGCCATGCCGCCGCCTCTCGCCCCCGGCCTGCTGCCGGGGGCGAGAGGGCGAGTACAATCGCGCCATGGCTAAAAACAAACTCCTGATCGGCTTTCACGCCGTCACCGCACGCCTGCGCCAAGATGCCAAGGGCGTGACCGATGTCTATATCGAATCCGCGCGCCGCGACCGGCGCATGCAGGACTTCGTGCGCCTGGCCGAAAGCCTGGGCGTGCGCCTGCATCCGGTCGATGCCGAGCGCCTGCGCGGCATGGCCGGCACCGACCGCCACCAGGGCGTGGTGGCACGTGCCGAAGACGTGGCACTGGCGCTGAACCTGGATGAACTGCTCGACGGCATCGAAGGCACGCCGCTGCTGCTGGTGCTGGACGGCGTCACCGACCCCCACAACCTGGGTGCCTGCCTGCGCGTGGCCGACGGCGCCGGCGCGCATGCCGTGATCGCCCCCAAGGACCGCAGCGTCGGCCTCAATGCCACCGTGGCCAAGGTCGCCAGCGGCGCCGCCGAGACCGTGCCCTATATCACCGTCACCAACCTGGCCCGCACCCTGCGTGAGCTGCAGGAACGCGGCATCTGGGTCATCGGCACCGCCGACGGCACCGAAAAATCGCTGTATGACATCGACTTCAAGGGGCCGACCGCGATCGTGATGGGCGCCGAGGGCGAGGGCATGCGCCGCCTGACGCGCGAGACCTGCGACGAGCTGGTCGGCATCCCGATGGCGGGCGGTGTGGAAAGCCTGAACGTCTCGGTCGCCAGCGGCGTATGCCTGTACGAAGCCGTGCGCCAGCGGCGCCTGCCGCGATAAGTCCATGGCCGCTGATTACGGTCTCCTTGACATGCCGGGGCTTGAGGAAGCACGCCGGCTGATCGCGGCCGCCGGCAATATCTTCGTGCTGACCGGCGCCGGCATTTCCGCCGAATCCGGCGTGCCGACCTTCCGCGACGCGATGACCGGGCTGTGGCAGCAGTTCGACCCGGAAGAGCTGGCCAGCGAGGACGCCTACCGCCGCCAGCCGGCGCTGGTCTGGGAGTGGTACCTGCATCGGCGCGAGCTGGTCGCAGCCGTGCATCCCAACCCGGCGCACCATGCGCTGGTCGCGCTGGCTGCGCAGAGACCTTTCACGCTGGTTACGCAGAACGTGGACGGCCTGCACCAGCGCGCCGGCAGCGCGGGCGTGATCGAACTGCATGGCAACCTGTTCGCCAACAAATGGCTGGACGGGTGCGGACGCTGCAACGAGGCGACCGCGCTGCCCGGCATGCCGCCGCGCTGCAACCTGTGCGGCGCGCTGATGCGTCCGGGCGTGGTGTGGTTCGGCGAGGACCTGCCGCGCGTGGCGCGCTACCGCGCCGAGCATGCGGCGCAGCACTGCGACCTGTGCCTGGTGGTCGGCACCTCGGGGCTGGTCTATCCGGCGGCGGGGCTGCCGGGCCTGGCGCGCGAGCATGGCGCGCCGGTGATCGTGGTCAATCCGCAGCCGTCGGCGCTGGACCAGACCGCGGATATCGTGCTGTCCGCCGCGGCGGGGGCATGTCTGCCATTGCTGTGGCCGCCGCAGCCGGCGCCCTCGGCCGGCTGAGCCTGGATCCGGGCGTTGCCGCCCGGACCATCCTTACTTCGCAATCTCGCCGATCAGCTTCTCCAGCTTGACCGCATCCGCCGCAAACAGGCGGATGCCTTCGGCCAGCTTCTCGGTCGCCATCGCATCCTCATTCAACTGCCAGCGGAAGGCCGGCTCGTCGGCCGCGATGCGGGCGATATTGGCGGCCTGGGCCTGGTCCACCGACAGCTTGTGCGCCACCGGGCCCTGGCCGGCCGCGAGCTGCTCGAGCAGCTCGGGGCTGATGGTGAGCAGGTCGCAGCCGGCCAGCGACAGGATCTGCGTGGTGCTGCGGAAGCTGGCGCCCATCACCTCGGTCGGGTAGCCGAACTTCTTGTAGTAGTCGTAGATCTGGCGCACCGAGCGCACGCCGGGGTCGTTGTCGCCGCCATTGGCGGCCGCGTCCCATTGCTCGCCGGCCTGCTTCTTGTACCAGTCGAAGATGCGGCCGACGAAGGGCGAGATCAGCTGCGCGCCGGCCTCGGCGCACGCCACCGCCTGCACCAGCGAGAACAGCAGCGTCATGTTGCAGCGGATGCCGTCGCGCTGCAGGATCTCGGCTGCGCGGATGCCTTCCCAGGTGGAGGCAATCTTGATCAGCACGCGTTCGCGCGCAATGCCGCGCTGCTCGTACAGCTGGATCAGGTGGCGCGCCTTGGCCACGCTGGCCTCGGTGTCGAAGGACAGGCGCGCATCGACTTCGGTCGAGACGCGGCCTGGCACGATCGCCAGGATCTCGCAGCCGAAGGCGATCAGCACTTCGTCCATCACCGCATCGACGCCGCCGTTGCCGTGGTGGTCCTGTACCGCCTTCTCCAGCAGGTGCCGGTATTCGGGCTTTTGCACGGCCTTCAGGATCAGCGACGGATTGGTGGTCGCGTCCTGCGGGGTGTACTGCTTCATCAGCTGGAAGTCGCCGGTATCGGCCACTACCGTGGTGAACTGCCTGAGTTGTTCGAGCTGGTTCATGGTCGCTTGGTCGTCTGCTTGTGCGTCTGCAAAATCGTTCGCGGGCATCAGGGGTGCGCGTACGGCACCCGGTCCGGTCCATTGTACCGTCGCCCGCGTGACCTGCCGCCGCAATCCGCTACACTACGCGTTTCCCCCAACGCAATCTGGCTGTTGTCATGACTCAGGATGAACTCAAGGCGCTGGTCGCGCAAGCTGCCGCCGACTACGTGAAGCAGGAAGTGCCCGAAGGGGCAGTGCTCGGGGTGGGCACTGGCTCCACTGCCAATCTCTTCATTGACGCCGTGGCGGCATTCAAGGAGCGCTTCGCCGGTGCGGTGTCGAGCTCCGAGGCCTCCACGCGCCGCCTGCAGCAGCACGGCTTCAAGGTGCTGGACCTGAACGAAGTCGACGAGATCCCGGTGTATGTCGACGGCGCCGACGAGATCGACGCCAGCGGCGCCATGATCAAGGGCGGCGGCGGGGCGCTCACGCGCGAGAAGATCGTGGCTTCGGTCGCGAAGCGCTTTGTCTGCATCGCCGACGGCAGCAAGCTGGTCCAGACCATGGGCACCTTCCCGCTGCCGGTCGAGGTGATTCCGATGGCACGTGCAGCGGTGGCGCGCAAGCTGCAGGCCCTGGGTGGCCAGCCGCGTCTGCGCATGACCAAGGAAGGCGGCATCTACAAGACCGACAACGGCAATGTGATCCTGGACGTGGCCGGCCTGAAGATCGACGATCCGCGCGGCCTGGAACAGGCCGTCAACCAGGTGCCGGGCGTGGTCACGGTGGGCCTGTTCGCGCTGCGCGGCGCGGATGTGTTGCTGCTGGGCACCGGCGACGGCGTGCAGCGCACTGACTACTGAGCAAAGTCGTCCGCTGCCAAGCAAAAAGGGGTGCCTGAGGCACCCCTTTTGTCATTTGCCGGTCCGGTTCAGGACTGCGGCGGCACGTAGCCCTGGGCCTGGTCGGCGCCCTCGCCGAAGAAGTACTTCTCGGTCTGCTTGAGCAGGTACTGGCGCGCGCGCGCATCGGCCATGTTCAGGCGGTTTTCGTTGATCAGCATGGTCTGGTGCTTGAGCCAGCCAGCCCAGGCTTCCTTCGACACGCTTTGCCAGATCTTCTTGCCCAGTTCGCCGGGCAGCGGCGGGAAGTCGAGGCCTTCGGCTTCCTTGTTCAGCTTGATGCATTGGACCATGCGGGCCATGGGGACTCCTTGGTATGTTCGTTAGAGCTTCGGCGCTGGCGCTATTGTAGCCAAGCGGGGCACCGGGCCGCGGCGCTGCGGCGATTGCCCCTACGGCTTCAGAGCTTTTTCATCAGCACCATGGACTTGCGCTGCCAGTTGTAGAGCTTGCGCTTGTCCTCGGGCAGGTCGTCGACGTTGGCGTGGACGAAACCGCGCTTCAGGAACCAGTGTTCGGTCCGGGTGGTGAGCACGAACAGCTTCTCCAGGCCGAGCGCGCGGGCGCGGCGCTCGATGCGCTTGAGCAGGCGCTCGCCGTCGCCGGTGCCCTGGGCTTCCTGCGATACCGTCAGGCAGGCCATCTCGCCCATGTTCTCGCGCGGGTAGTCGTAGAGCGCCGCGCAGCCGAACAGCACGCCGTCGTGCTCGATCACCGAGAAGTTGGAGATATCGCGCTCGATCAGGTGGCGTCCGCGCGGCACCAGCGTGCCATCCTGCTCCAGCGGGGCGATCAGCTGGACGATGCCGCCGACGTCGTCGAGCGTGGCTTCGCGCAGGCTTTCCAGGTCGGTGTCGGACAGCATGGTGCCGACGCCGTCGTGCAGGAACAGTTCCAGCAGCACCGCACCGTCGAGCGAATAGGGGATCAGGTGCGCACGCGGCACACCGCCCTTGAGCGCCTTGACCAGGTGCTGCAGGTAGTTGGCCACGTCCGGCGGCAGATGGTTGTTTTGCAGGCGCTCCACGGCGGTGCGCAGGGACATTTCCTGCATCATCTTGCCGACCGGATCGGGCACGCCCGGCACCTCGGTGATGAAGATCAGCTTGTCGGCCTTGAGCGCCGTGGCGGTGGCGCTGGCCACGTCTTCCATCGACAGGTTGAAGGCCTGGCCGGTGGGCGAGAAGCCCAGCGGCGACAGCAGCACCACCTTGCCGTGCGACAGCGACATGCGCACGGACTCGGCGTCGATCTTGCGCACCAGGCCGGTGTGCTGGTAGTCGGTGCCGTTGACGATGCCGACCGGGCGGGCAGTCACGAAGTTGCCGGAGATCACCGACAGCTGGGCGCCGGCCATCGGCGTATTGGGCAGGCCCTGGCTGAAGGCGGCCTCGATGTCCAGGCGCAGTTCGCCGGCGGCTTCCTTGGCGCATTCGAGCGCGGCGTTGTCGGTGACGCGCACGCCATCGACGAACTGTGACTCGACATGGCGCAGCGCCAGCTGTTCTTCCACCTGCGGGCGCGAGCCGTGCACCAGCACGATCTGCATGCCCATGGCGTGCAGCAGCGCGACGTCGTTGACCAGCGCATTGAGCACGCCCGACTTGACCAGTTCTCCGGCGAAGGCGATCACAAAGGTCTTGCCGCGGAAGGCATGGATATACGGCGCCACCATGCGCAGCCAGTCGACGAACTGCTGGTGGTCGGGGCCGCTGCGCTCGGGCTCGGCCGCCGTG